>ONJV01000096.1 GCA_900318215.1 uncultured Veillonellaceae bacterium | reverse complement strand
GACGAAGAGGACGCGCTCGAAGACGACGAAGAAGACGTTGAAGAAGCGCTGTCAGAGGACGAAGACGGAGCCGCGGCCTGCTGCCCGCAGCCCGCCGCGAAGACGAGGGACAGCACGAGCAAAAGCACCATCGGCAGCTGCTTGATATTCCATGCGTTCATTGATTTCATCTCCATATTTCAGCGTTCGCGGAAGAACCGCGCAATGCCCATGGCGAGGGCCATGGCGAGGTTTTTCTGGTAGTCCTCGTCTGAGAGCAGGTTTTCCTCCGTCGGGTTCGTGATGAACGCGAGTTCGACGAGCGAGGCCGGCATGGGCGAGTGATGGATGACGTAGAAATTCGCCGACTTGACACCGCGGTTCGTGCGGCCGCCTGCTTTTTCAAGCTCTTCATTGAGGATTGTCGCAAAACGCGCGCCAGCACTCGATCCCGGATAGTAGTACGTCTCCATGCCATGCGCACCGGGGTTCGAGAACGCATTGCAGTGAATGCTCAGGAACACCTCGGCCGACGGCAGGCGCGCACCGACATCGACGCGCGCCTGCAGTTCATCATGGGCACTCGCATTCGGCCCATAGACATCGACATCCGTGTCGCGCGTCATGACGACGCGGGCGCCGGAGTTTTGCAGGATGTCTCGCAGATCCTGCGTCACGGCCAGCGTCACGGACGCCTCCGTCACGCCCGAAGGCCCGACGGCGCCCGTATCGCTGCCGCCATGGCCTGCATCGAGCACGATCGTATGGCCAGAGACGTCTTCGACGGAGCCCACAGGAGGTGCCGTCGGTTTCGGATAGATGTCGAGCGCAAGGCGGAACGGCTTTCGCGCATGGCGGTCGGCCGGCAACGGCGTCACGCGGTACGCGACATCCCCCGCTTCGGGGCGGAGCGCTACGCGCACCTGCGTATGGCGGTTCGCTTTGCTCTGCAGTTCGTCAATCTGCACGGCCGAGACGAGCGGCCCCGTCTGCTTGATATGCTGCGCGAGTTTGCCACGCGCCGTGTTTTCGAGGTCGAGCACGACCTCCCTCTTGAGCACACTCTTTTCTTTGACTTCATATTTTACATCGTCGCGATTGACGCCAATCTCGATGCGCCAGCCTTCCTGGCCATCGACCTCCGTCTTTTCTGACGTGAAATAATTGAGTTCCGCCTGCCGCGCCTCTGCGCCCTGCGGCGCAAGAACGCCAAACGCGAGTGCCAGCAAAGGCAGACACAAAAGCAGTTTTTTCCAGAAATTCTGCATGAAATAGGCAGCCTCCATCAGTTATCATCACGAAGCAGCGCCTGCGCTTCGGCTTCTGCTGCTTCTGTCGTTTCCTTGTCGTACTGGATGTCGATTTTTACATAGTCGCCTTCATTGAGGCCATCGGGCAGGTACGAGCGCGGGAAGTTGCATTTTTTCATGTCATCGCCGAGCAGCAGCACGGCCTTGTCCTCTTCAAATCGGTCGAGATATGCGGAAATCATCATTTCTCCCCCTTCACATCATATGTCTTGCCATCCGTCGTAATCGTGATTGTTCCATTCTTGTCAGTTTCGAGAATCTTGGCACCGAGTCTCTTGTACTTGTCGAGCGTTTCCTTGTGCGGGTGGCCGTAGTCGTTGCCCTGGCCGCACGAAATCAGACAGACTTTGGGCTGCACAGCCTTGAGGTACGCGTCAGACGACGACGTATGGCTGCCATGATGTGGCGCTTTGAGCACGATGCTCTTGACATCCTCCTTGTGCGTCTGGAGGATGCTTGCCTCCGTCTCTTTTTCCGCATCGCCCGTAAACAGCATCGTAAACTGGCCGAACACGAGGCGGCCGACGACGGATTCATTGTTCGGGTCGTGCTTGTAGCCTTTCGCCTGACCTTTTTTCACGAGCGAGGCCGTCGGACTCAAGACTTCGAACTTGACGCCGCCGCCAAAATCGAGGACATCGCCTTCTTTGAGGCCCTTGTGCTCAATCTTCTTCTCCTTGGCCTTCTTCACATAGTCGAGATAGAGCCGCGACGTCGAAGGCATGCCGTTATCGTAAATGGCGCCGATTTCGTAATTATCATCAAACAGCACGGCCATGCCGCCGATATGGTCGGCATGCGGATGCGTCAGGATGACCTTGTCGATTTTCTTGACGCCGGCCTTCTGGAGCTCCTTGCGGAGCTTGTCGCGCTCATCGACATCGCTCGTATCAATGAGGACGGTCTGCTCGGCTGTCTTGACGAGGATGGAGTCGCCCTGTCCGACATTGAGCATCTGGATCGTCAGGCCGCCATTCGCAGCCTGCGAACTGCTTGCACTTTTTGCGGCGCTCCCTGAGCTGTCCGCATTTTTCGATGCTCCGCAGCCTGCGGCCAGGAAAGTAAAAATCGCCAGCAGGACAAGCAGAACCTTACTGTATTTATTCGCCATGAAATCACGCTTCTCCTTTCAAAATCAGATGTTCGATGCCCCAGGCGACGCCGTCGTCATCGACGCTTGGCACAGACTTCTCAGCAATTTCCTTCACTTGCGGCTGTGCATTGCCCATCGCGATGGAGAGGCCAACCGTCTGCATCATCTCGATGTCATTAACGCCATCACCAAACGCAAAGCTCTCGGCGACGGGAATGTCGAGCGATTCAAGCGCATGGAGGATACCCGAGCCCTTTGTGATATCTTTCGCGTAGAGTTCGAGGTTTTTCTTATGATACGGGTCCATGACGCCCGTGAGCCCTGGCCACTGCAGGAGCTCCGTGAACAGGCCGCCGCCCATCGGCTCCGTGGAGTAAAATTCCATCTTGCCGATGTCAAGCGCATCGACGTCGAAATCGCGCACGAAGAAGTCCGTATCGACATCGATGCTCTGATAAAACGCCTCAAAGCCCAGAAATTCGCGCTTGAGATACGTATGCTCGGCACCTTCGAGAATGTACTCGACGCCGCGCTGCTCGCAGAGTTCCGTGATGGCCTTGACCGTCTCTTTTGGCAATGGCTGGTGGTAAAGCGCCTTGCCCTCATAGAGCACGAGCGCGCCATTCATCAGGACATAGCCGTCAAAGAGGCTCTCGTCCAAGAGCTCCGGATCGAGATATGCCTTTGGCCGTCCCGACGCGATGAACGTCTTGCAGCCTGCCGCGCGCAACCGATGGAGCGCGGCCCGCGTCGGCTCCGTTATGCGCGTCTGCTGGCGCATGACATTGATCAGCGTGCCGTCGATGTCAAAGAATCCTGCTTTCATCATAAAGAAAAAGACTCCAATCCATGCATAGTTATATATTCTACCCTAGCATAGAACAGAGTCTCAATCAAGTGATGCTTTTCGTTTCTTCAGATTTGTTTCTTCTCCGCCGCGTCCGCGACGTCTTTTTCGCTCTTGAGCAGCTGCTTGGCCGCCGCAATCTGGCGCTCAACCTGCGCGTACGACGTGCCGCCAAGCGAATTGCGGTTCTTGACGCACGTCTCGGGGCGGATGGCATCTTTGATGTCGTCACCGAACAGCGGCGACAGCGCATGGAACTCGTCCATCGTCATGTCTTCGAGGTATTTGTCGGCCTCGATGCACTGATGCACAGCCTGTCCCGAAACGGCATGCGCCTTGCGGAACGGCATGCCCTTTTTGACGAGGTAGTCCGCGAGGTCCGTCGCATTCGAGAAGTCCTCAGTGACGGCGCGCTTCATGACCTCCTTGCGGACCTTCATGCCGCGGATGAGCTGCGCATAGACGGAAAGGCTGAATTTGATCGTATCAATCGCATCGAAAATGCCTTCCTTGTCTTCCTGCAAATCCTTGTTGTAGGCGAGCGGCAGTCCTTTGACGACCATGAGCATGGCCATGAGGTGGCCGACGACGCGGCCTGTCTTGCCGCGCACGAGCTCCGAAACATCGGGGTTCTTCTTCTGCGGCATCATGGACGAGCCCGTGCAGTGCGCGTCATCGAGCTCAACGAAATGGAACTCGCGCGTGCACCAGAGAATCGTCTCCTCCGAGAGGCGCGAGAGATGCACCATGAGGATGGACGCCGCGGCCAGGAATTCCATGATGTAGTCGCGGTCGCTGACGGCATCGAGGCTGTTGCCATAGATGCGCTCGAAATTGAGCTGCGCGGCGACATACTCGCGGTCAATCGGGAACGTCGTGCCCGCAAGCGCGCCAGCGCCCAAAGGCATGATATCCGCGCGGCGGTAGACGCCCTCGAAGCGCTCGAAGTCGCGCGCGAGCATCGCGAAATACGCCATGAGGTGATGCGAGAACAGAATCGGCTGCGCACGCTGGAGATGCGTGTAGCCCGGCATGATGACATCGCCATATTTCTCCGCCGCCTCGACGAGTGCCTGCTGGAGGTTCTGGATCTCCTTCTGCACGGCCGTGACTTCCTTGCGGATGTACATGTGCGTGTCGAGCGCGACCTGGTCGTTGCGGCTGCGCGCCGTATGCAGGCGGCCGCCGGCGTCGCCAATCGCTTCCGTCAGGCGCTTCTCGATGTTCATGTGGATGTCTTCGAGGTCCACGGAAAAATCAAAGTCGCCTGCGTCGATTTTCTTTTCAATGGCGAGGAGGCCGTTGACGATGGCGTCGCGGTCTTCTTCGGTGAGGATGCCGACTTTTTCGAGCATCTTCGCATGGGCAATCGAGCCGTGGATGTCCTCGTGGTACATCCGCTTGTCAAAGTTGATGGAGGCCTGGAATTCATTGATCATCTCGTCCGTGGTCTTTGAAAACCGGCCGCCCCACATGGCTTCGCTCATTTGTCTGCTTTCTCCTGCATGAGGGCACGCACCTGCAGCGGCAGGCCGAACAGGTTGATGAAGCCCGTCGCATCGGCCTGGTTGTAGACGTCGTCATGCTCGAACGTGACGAATTCCTTGCTGTAGAGAGAATACGGGCTCGTCGAGCCAGCCGAGATAATGCTGCCCTTGTAGAGCTTGAGCTTGACCTGGCCCGTGACCGTCTGCTGCGTGCTGTCCACGAATGCCGACAGCGCCTCGCGGAGCTGGCAGAACCACATGCCATCATAAACGAGCTCGCCAAAGCGAACGCCGACATGCTGCTTGAAGTGATACGTCATGCGGTCGAGGCAGAGGTATTCGAGCTCGCGATGTGCATAGTAAAGGATGGAACCGCCCGGGTTCTCATAGACGCCGCGCGACTTCATGCCGACGAGGCGGTTCTCGCAGATGTCGACGATGCCGACGCCGTTGCGCGCGCCGATCTCGTTGAGCTCCGTCAGCAGAGCGACAGGATCGAGCTTCTTGCCATTGACGGCGACCGGCTCGCCCTTTTCAAAGTCAATCGTGACGTACTCCGGCTTGTCCGGCGCTTCCTGCGGGGCCTTTGAAATCAGGAACATCGAATCATGCGGCTCGTTCGCCGGGTCTTCGAGGTCGGAGCCCTCATGCGAGAGGTGCCAGATGTTGCGGTCCATCGAATACGTCTTGTTTTCCGTCGCGATGGGGATTCCATGCTTCTTCGCGTATTCGATTTCCGCGGAACGAGAATCGAGGTCCCACTCGCGCCACGGAGCGATCAGTTTGATGTGCGGCGCGAGCGCCTTGACCGTCAGCTCGAAGCGGACCTGGTCGTTGCCCTTGCCCGTTGCGCCGTGAGCGATGGCATCCGCGCCCTCTTTTTTCGCCACTTCGACGAGCTTCTTCGCGATGAGCGGACGTGCAAACGACGTGCCGAGCAGGTACTTGTCCTCATAGACCGCCCCGGCCTTGAGCGTCGGCCAGACGTACTCTTTGAGAAATTCCTCTTTGACGTCCTCGATGTAGACCTTGGACGCGCCGGACTTCAGCGCCTTGTCATGCACGACGGAGAGCTCGTCGCCCTGGCCGACATCGGCGCAGCAAGCGATGACTTCGCAGCCGTCATAATGCTCTTTGAGCCACGGGATGATGACGGAGGTATCAAGACCGCCGGAATATGCGAGAACGACTTTTTTGACTTTGTCTGCCATAGTGAATAACCTCTCTTCTCTAAATCAATCGCCCATCGTGAGCGCCATGATGGCTTTCTGCGTATGCAGCCGGTTTTCGGCTTCGTCGAAGATGACGTCGGCGTTGGCCTCGAACACATCTTCCGTGATCTCCTCGCCGCGGTAGGCCGGCAGGCAGTGCATGACGATGACGCGCTTGTCAGCGTCTTTCAGCAGTTCCTTGTTGACCTGATATGGCGCGAAAATCTTCTTGCGCGACTCATGCTCGGCCTCCTGCCCCATGCTGGCCCAAGTGTCCGTCACGACGATGTCTGCGTCCTTGACGGCCTCGTGCGGGTCCGTCATGAGCGAGAGCTTCGCTCCCGTCTCCTTCGCGTCTTTCATCGCATTCTTGACGACGGTCGGATCAGGGCGGTAGTCCTCCGGCGTCGCGGCGACGAACGTCATGCCTGCCTTGGCCGCGCCATAAAGGTAGCTGTTCGTCATGTTGTTGCCGTCGCCGACATAGACCATTTTGAGGTCGCTGAGGTGGCTGCCCTTATGCTCCTGGATTGTCAGCAGATCCGTCAGGACCTGGCACGGATGCAGCAGGTCTGTCAGCGCATTGATGACCGGGACGCTCGCCCATTTCGCAAGCTCCTCCACGCGGTCATGGCCGAACGTGCGGATCATGATGCCGTCGAGGTAGCGCGACAGCACGCGCGCCGTATCCTTGATCGGCTCGCCGCGGCCGAGCTGCAGATCGCGGTTCGAGAGGAACAGCGCCTGCCCGCCGAGCTGGTACATGCCCGTTTCAAAAGAAACACGCGTGCGCGTCGAGGACTTCTCGAAAATCATGCCGAGCGTCTTGCCCTCGAGGATGTGGTGCTGCACGCCTGCCTTCTGCATGGCCTTGAGCTCCTTGGCGAGCGCGAGGATCTCGTGGAACTCGTCGAGCGACAGGTCGTGGATGGATAACAGGTCTTTGCCTTTGAGCATAGAACCCCTCCCTTGCCAATCTTTATCAAACTGACAACTATAATACCACAGTTTGTCCGTATTGGCTAGACATTTATTTCAGCAATACTTTGGAAGTACATCGTCGATCATGCTGACGACCTCGTCTACCTGCTCCTCCGTGATGATGAGCGGCGGAATGAAGCGCAGGACATTGCCAGCCGTGCAGTTGATGATGGCGCCCTTGGCCAGTACGTTATTAACGATGTCGCGGCCCGGGATCGTGAGCTCGGCGCCGAGGATCAGGCCCGTGCCGCGGACTTCTTTGATGAGGCTCGGATACTTCTCCTGCAGCTTTAGCAGCTTGGCCTTGAAGTAGCTGCCGACGCTTTCAACATGCGCGAGGAAATCCGCCTTTGGCACAGTGTCGAGGACGACATTGGCCGCCGCACAGGCGAGCGGATTGCCGCCGAACGTCGTGCCGTGGTCGCCGGGCTTCATGGCGGCCGCCGCTTCATTCGTCGTGATGAACGCGCCAATCGGCACGCCGCCGGCGAGGCCTTTCGCGAGCGTCACGATATCAGGCTTGACGCCGTATTTCTCGTAGGCGAAGAACTTGCCGCTGCGGCCGATGCCCGCCTGGATTTCATCGAAAATCAAGAGCGCATGATACTTGTCGCAGAGCTTGCGCACGCCTTCGAGGTAGCCGGGCGCCGGCGTGTAGACGCCGCCCTCGCCCTGGATTGTCTCGAGCATGACGGCACACGTCTTGTCATTCATCTTGCTTTCGAGCTCGGCGAGGTCGTTGTAATGGACGTAGTCAAAACCATCCGGCAGTGGGCCGAAGCCCTCATGATAATGTGTCTGCCCCGTCGCCGTCAGCGTCGCAATCGTGCGGCCATGAAAGCTGTTCCATGCCGTGAGAATCGTGGATTTCTCGGGGTCCGTCTGGTGCGCATACTTGCGCGCAACCTTGATAGCGCCCTCGTTTGCCTCGGCGCCCGAGTTGCCGAAGAATGCCTTGCCGAGCCCCGAGAGCTTCACGAGCTTCGCGGCCGCATCGGCCTGCACCTTCGTATAGTAGAGGTTCGAGCAGTGGATCATCTTGCCCGCCTGCTCGGAAATGGCCTTGACGAGCGGCGCATAGCCATGGCCGAGCACATTGACGGCGATGCCGCCGAGGAAATCGAGGTACTTGTTGCCGTCGATGTCATAGGCATACGCCCCCTCGCCATGGTCGAGGACGATTTTATAACGCGAGAAGACCGGGAGGTACGCGCCTTTGTCTTCATCGAAAATCTGTTGATCTGCTTCTGTCATAAATACAGCTCCTTATTCCTCCATATGCTGGCCCCCTCCCCGAGGGGGCTGGCGCCGATAGGCGACTGGGGGTGTGGCGAAGGTAGGCAAAACGGATAGCCGGATTTCTATCTGCGAAGACGTACCTTCGCAAACACAATCGAATGAATTGCAAAACCATACCTTCGCCACACCCACCACCGCTTCGCGGTCCCCCTCCCTCGAAGAGGGAGGCTTTCTTTTTTACCGTTCCACCTGTGTTCCTATGCCTTTCGAGGTCAGCAGTTCCAGCAGGATGGCGTGCGGCAGGCGGCCGTCGATGATATGCGACTTGCCGGCGCCGGCGTCAAGGGCGCGGAGGCAGGCTTCGATTTTGGGAATCATGCCACCGGAGATGACGCCCGTCTTGATGTACTCACGCGCTTCGGACTGCGTCAGCGACGAGAGGAACGTCGTCTTGTCGTGGTAATCCTTGTAGACGCCTTCGATGTCCGTCAGCAGCAGCAGCTTTTCGGCATGGAGCGCGCCTGCGATTTCGGCCGCGACGTAGTCGGCATTGATGTTGTAGCTCATGCCATCTTCGTCAACGCCAATCGGCGCGATGACAGGGATGTAGCCGCCTTCGAGCAGGTCATCAAGGATACCCGTATCGACGTCCTCGACCTGCCCGACATAGCCGATGTCGACTTTTTTCTTGTCGTCGCCGTCATAGACCGTCGCGAGCTTCTTTTTCGCGCGGATGAGGCCCGCGTCCTTGCCCGAGATGCCGACGGCCTTGACGCCGCGGTGGTTGAGCAGGTTCACGATTTCGGAATTGACTTTGCCGTCAAGCACCATTTCAGCGATTTCAACCGTCTCTTCGTCCGTCACGCGCAGGCCAGAGACAAAGTTCGTCTCTTTGCCCACTTTTTTGAGGAAGCCCGTGATTTCCGGGCCGCCACCATGAATGATG
>ONJV01000060.1 GCA_900318215.1 uncultured Veillonellaceae bacterium | reverse complement strand
GATGTCGAGGCCGTTCCAGAGGACGTTGACGCGGCCGCTCTTGAGCTCGGCTTCCTTGCTCGACCAGTCGATGGCCTTGAACTCCACTTCGCGGCCGAGACGCTTCGTCGCTTCTTTTGCAAGGTCGATGTCGAAACCGACGATTTCATTGTTCTCATCTTTGAATCCCATCGGCGGGAAGTTGTCATCGAGGCCGACGACAATCTTGCCGCCTGCGCCCGAGCCGCTGCCCGAGCCCGAGGACGATGCCGCCTGCTGCTGGCCGCCGCAGCCCGTGAAAGCCGCCACGGCGAAAACGAGGGTCGCGCCAAGCGCGAAGAGTTTCTTCATGTTCATGTCTGGTTCCTCCTTTTTTGCTGAAAACATATCACCTGTGTCAGACGCTGAGCGGGCCCGTCACCTCCTCCGCCGCCGCGACGAGGCGGCCATCCTCGATGAGGTCGTGCATCCGGTGAATCTCGGGCGAAAGGAAGCGATCCTTGTCAAGGTGCGGGATGATGCCCCGGATGCATGCATGCACGGCCGCCGTGCCCTTCCCTGCCGTCAGCGGCGCAAGGAAGTCCACGCCCTGCGCAGCGGCCATGAGTTCGATGGCGAGCACGTTCGTCACGTTGTCGAGAATCTCGCCCGCCTGCCGCGCGGCAATCGTGCCCATGCTGACATGGTCTTCCTGGTTTGCCGACGTCGGGATGGAGTCAGCGCTCGCGGGATGCACGAGCACCTTGTTCTCCGAGACGAGCGCGGCAGCCACGTACTGCGTGATCATAAGGCCTGAGTCGACGCCCGGGAATGCCGTGAGAAATGCGGGCAGGTCGCTGAGGTGCATGTCGAGCAGGCGGTTCGTGCGGCGCTCGGAAATGTTGCCGAGCTCGGCGATGCCGAGTTTCAGGTAGTCCATGAGGAGCGCGATGGGCTGGCCGTGGAAGTTGCCGCCCGAAATGGCCTCACCCGTGTCCGGCATGATGATCGGGTTGTCCGTCACGGCATTGATTTCGATGGACAGCGTGCGCGTCGCCTGCGCGAGCGCTTCTTTTGACGCGCCATGCACCTGCGGCACGCAGCGCAGGGAGTAGGCGTCCTGCACCTTGCTGCAGTTCTTGTGCGAGGCGATGATGGCGCTGTCCTCCGTGAGAGCGAGCACGTTCTCCGTCGTCGCCATCTGCCCGGGATACGGGCGGACTTCCGTGATGCGCCGGTCGAAGGCCGAGCGCGTGCCCTTGAGCGCTTCGAGGCTCAGCGCCGCCGCGATGTCGGCCGCTTTCATGAGGTTCACGGCGCGATCCCAGACCATGCAGCCGACGGCCGTCATGATCTGCGTGCCATTGATGAGCGCGAGCCCTTCCTTGCCGCTCAGGACGATGGGCTCGAGTCCGCGTGCCGCGAGGGCTTCCGCGCCGCTCATGCGCCGTCCGTCGACCTCGGCCTCGCCCTCGCCGAGCATCACGAGCACCATGTGCGCGAGCGGCGCGAGATCGCCGCTCGCACCGACCGAGCCCTTGCACGGGATGATGGGCGTAATGCCTTTATTGAGCATCGTAATCAGCATCTCTTCCGTTTCGAGGCGGATGCCCGAATAGCCTTTCGCGAGTGAGTTCGCGCGCAGCAGCATCGCGGCGCGCACGACCTCGCGCGGCAGCGGGTCGCCGACGCCGGTCGCATGACTCAGGATCAGGTTGCGCTGGAGCTTCGCGCGATCCTCTTTCTGGATGAAGACCTTGCTGAAATCGCCGAAACCTGTCGAGATGCCATAGACCGGCCGCTCCTCTTCGAGGATGCGGTCAACAATCGCGCGGCTTTTCTTCACCTGCGCGATGCCCGCCTCGCTCAGCCGTACCTGCTCGCCCTGCCGCGCGACCTGCACGACCTGCGGCAGCGTCAGCGACTTGCCATCGAGTTCGATCATATATCATCATGCCCTTTCTGCAATACTTCATGGATGTTGATAGGATAATGCCCCGCCGCAATAGACGCGCTCGACGAGGTTCAGCCCCGTCTTGTAGGCGAGGAAGCGGTAGTCAGGTGCATTGAGCAGGACGATGTCGGCGCGCTTGCCGGGCTCGATGCTGCCGATGGCCGCCGCGCGTCCGACGGCCGCCGCCGCATTGAGCGTCATCGCCGTCAGCGCCTCGGCGGCCGTCATGTGCATGGCGATGACGGCGAGGCCGAAGATGAGCGGCACGGAGTACGTATAGCAGCTGCCCGGATTGTAGTCGCTCGCAAGCGCAACAGCGGCGCCTGCCTCTATCATGCGGTGCGCGGGCGCATACGGCTTCCGCATGCAGAAGGCCGTCGCGGGCAGCAGCACAGCGACCGTCCCGCTCTCGCCGAGCGCCCTGATGTCCGCGTCGCTGATGGAGAGCAGATGGTCGGCCGAAACCGCGCCGAGGCGGCAGGCAAGCCCCGCGCCGCCCGTCGAGCTCATCTCGTCGGCATGGAGCTTCGCCAAAAGGCCTTTTGCCTGCGCCGCGCGCAGGATGCGCTCGCTCTCCTCGTTCGTGAAGACGCCCGTCTCGCAGAAGACATCGACGAACGTCGCGAGATGCTCATCTGCAACGCGCGGCAGGACAGTCTCGATGATGAAGTCCACATAATCGCCCTGCCGTCCCTGATACTCGGGCGGCACAGCATGCGCGCCGAGATACGTCCGCACGACGCTTGTCGGCAGGTCGTGGTCGAGCCGCTGCATGACGCGCAGCAGCCGCAGTTCTGTCTCGAGGTCGAGCCCGTAGCCGCTCTTGCCCTCGACCGTCGTCACGCCGAGCGCGAGCATGTCCGCGAGCGTCCGTTTGCCAATCGCATAGAGCTCGTCCTCGCTCGCCGCGCGTGTCGCCTGCATCGTGCTGACGATGCCGCCGCCCCGCCGCAGGAGCTCGAGATATGGCACGCCCGCGAGCCGGTCGTCAAATTCCTCCGCCCGCGCACCCGCGAAGAGGAAATGCGTGTGCGGATCGACGAAGCCCGGCATGGCCGTCTTGCCCGACGCATCCTGCATCTCTGCTTCCTGGATGTGGATGCCTGCGGCTTGCGCCTCGGCCATGACGTCCGCGTCGCGGCCGGCCGCACGGATCGTGCCGTCCTGCACCCAGATAGCCGCGTCTGCCACGAGCTGGATGTCTTTCATTTCCGCCCCGCGCTTTGCCTGCCGGCCGACCGGCGTCGCGAGCTGGGCGATATGACGAAGGAAGAAATCAGTCATCGGATTCCCCTCATTCCCTTGCCTTTGCCTTTGCAAAATAACCATCGACGGCCTGCTGCACGAGTGCATCATCGGCGAGGCACGGCTCCGTGATATGGCTTTCGCCTGCGTAGTCCTCGTTGTACTGGTGCACGGTCTCCATCGAGTGCTCGTTGCGTGCCCAGCTGCGGCGGGCAACGCCGCTCATGACATCCCAGAGCAGCGCGCTCCTGATGATTTCATCGACGCGCTCGCTGCCGTCGAGCACGAGCCCGAAGCCGCCGTTCACGGCCTTGCCGATGCCGACGCCGCCGCCATTGTGGAGCGCGCAAAGGCTCATGCCGCGCGCGGCGTTGCCCGCATAGCACTGCACGGCCATGTCGGCCATGACATTCGAGCCGTCCTTGATGTTCGCCGTCTCGCGGAACGGCGAGTCCGTGCCGCTGACGTCGTGGTGGTCGCGCCCCATCATGACCGGGCCGATCTTGCCCTCGCGCACAAGCTGGTTGAACGCGAGCGCGATGCGGATGCGCCCTTCGGCATCCTGATAGAGGATGCGCGCCTGCGTGCCGACGACGAGGTGGTTCTTGTCTGCGTCACGCACCCAGTTGTAGTTGTCGCGATCCTGATAGCGACGGTTCGGGTCGATGCAGCGCATGGCCGCCTTGTCCGTCTCGAGGAGGTCTTCATGCTTGCCGCTCAGGCAGACCCAGCGGAACGGACCATAGCCGTAGTCGAAAAGCTCCGGCCCCATGATGTCCTCGACATACGACGGCAGGATGAAGCCGTCTTTGTCATCGACGCCGTTCTTCGAGAGTTCTTTCACGCCTGCATCATAGACGGACTTGAGGAACGAATTGCCATAGTCGAAGAAGAACGTGCCCTTGTCGACGCACTGCCTGATGAGTTCGTAGTGATGGCGCAGGCTCTTCTTGACGCGCTCGACGAACTGCGGCCGGTCCTCGGCGAGCATCCGCGTGCGCTCCTCGAATGTCAGGCCCTGCGGGCAGTAGCCGCCATCATAGGCCGCATGGCACGACGTCTGGTCACTCATGAGATCGACGTGGATGTCATGCTCGACGATGTATTCGAGCAGGTCGACGATGTTGCCATGATAGGCGATGGAAACCGGCGTCTTCTCCGCAAGATGCTGGTTCGCCACCTCGAAGATATGCGGCAGGTCGTCGGAGCTCTCATGCACCCAGCCCTGCTGGAGGCGCGTCTCGATGCGCGACGCATCGACTTCGGCGATGATGCCGACCGCGCCCGCGATTTCGGCCGCTTTCGGCTGCGCGCCGCTCATGCCGCCGAGGCCCGAGCTCACGAAGAGATGGCCCGCGAGGTCGCCGTCCTTCGGCACGCCGAGGTGCTTGCGACCTGCGTTCAGCAGCGTGTTGTACGTGCCGTGCACGATGCCCTGCGGCCCGATGTACATCCAGCCGCCCGCCGTCATCTGGCCGTAGTTCGCGACGCCCATCTCTTCGGCGATCTCCCAATCCTTCTGGTTGTCGAACTCGCCGACCATCAGCGCATTCGTGATGATGACGCGCGGCGCCGTCGGCTTCGACTTGAAGAGGCCGAGCGGATTGCCGGACTCGACGACGAGCGTCTGCTCCTGCGTCATGATTTCAAGATACTTTTTGATCAGGCGATACTGCATCCAGTTTTGGCAGACGCTGCCCGTCTCGCCGTACGTCACGAGCTCGTACGGATAGAGCGCGACTTCGAAATCGAGGTTGTTGTCAATCATGACCTGGAACGCCTTGCCCTCGATGCAGCTGCCTTTGTATTCGTCAATCGGCTTGCCGTAGATGCGGCCCTCGGGGCGGAAGCGGTAGCCGTAGATGCGGCCGCGCGTCGTGAGCTCTTCAAGAAATTCGGGAATCAGCTGCGCGTGCAGGCTCGGGTCGATATAGCGCAGCGCATTCTTGAGCGCCGTCTGCGTCTGCGCTGGCGTCAGGTGGAACCCGCGCGACGGTGCACGGCGGATGCCCGGCACGAAAGCCGGCATCGGCGGCAGCTCCTTGATCGGGTCGATGGCAAACAACTGTTCCTTGCTCATGATGAGACTTCCCTTCTATATATTATGGATTGCATCTTCGCATCAATCTTCAAGATACGTCATGGTCTCGCGGATGCGGGCCAGGAGTTCCGATTCGTCAATCTTCGTGAACGCGCCGTCCGCGAATGTCGTCTCGCCGTTCACGACCACATGGCGGATGGCCGTCGGCTGGAGCGAATAGACGATGTTCGGCACGAGCTGGCCGCCCTTGCTCAGCGGCTGCATCGAGAGGTCGTCGAGCGCGATGCCGACAAAGTCCGCCGCGCAGTCCGGCTCCAGCCTGCCGATGGCCTCGCCGAGCACGCGGCCGCCATTCGCCGTGCCCATGCGGTAGGCGTCGCGGTAATTCACGCAGAGCGCGTCGCAGGTCTTCGCTTTCTGGAGGATAGCCACCATGCGCATCTCCTCGAGCACGCTGATGCGGTTGTTGCCGCAGGCGCCATCACTGCCGAGCGCGACCGTCGCGCCCGCGCGGAGATACGCAGGGATGTCCGTGATGCCGTCGGCGAGGAACATATTGCTCGACGGGCAGTAGATCAGGCTGCCGCCCTTTGCACCGAGCAGCTCGATTTCCTCTTCATCGAGCCAGACGCCGTGGATGATTTTCATCGCGTCATTCACGACGCCGAGCTTGTCGAGGAAGCGCAGCGGCGTCGTGCCGAATGTTTCCCTGACCTGCTCGACCTCGAAGCGTTCCTCGGCCACATGGATGTGGAACGGCGTGCCGAACGATTTCGCGAGCTCCGCACCTGCCTGCACCATTTCGGGCGTTGCAGCGTGGAGGCTGTGCGGCGCGGGCAAGACCTTCACCATGCCGCCGTGATAACGCTCCATGAGCTGCTTCGTGTTCTCATAGGCATCGTGGACGCTCTCGACATAGCCGACCGGTGCGCCGTCCCAGTCGTACATCGTGCGCGCGAGCACGAGGCGGATGCCGAGGTCGTGCGCCGCGCGGATGACGGCCTCGTCGCCCGCGATGCCGTCATTGTGCAGGTAAAAGAAATCGCAGACCGTCGTGACGCCGCATTTCATCATCTCGGCAAACGCGAAGAGCGCTCCTGTGTAGATGTTCTCGCAGCGCATTTTCGGCGAATACTTGTAGAGCGATTCGTCGCGCCATTCGAGGAACGGACGGTCGGCCGCGATACCCCGGAGCAGGCTCTGGAAACTGTGGTTGTGCGCGTTGACCGTGCCGGGCATCAGGCATTCGCGTTCCCAATGCTCGACGGCCGCTCTGGGATATTTCGCCCGGAGCTTTTCGAGCTCGCCCGTCGCGCAGATGCTCCCGCCTGCGACGACGACGCCCGCATGATGCGCGGGGCCGTCCGGCAGCAGGCAGATTTCCGGCGCGATGATTTTTACGGTTTCCTTCATGCATCCAGCCTCCGATCAAGCAGCAAGAGCGCCTGCAAAAAGATTTCCGCGCCCTTCACGACATCCTCATCCTTTGAAAACTCCTGCGGACAATGGCTGTAGCCGCCGACGCTCGCGACAAAGAGCATGCCCGCAGGACCGAGCCGCGCCATGTTCGCCGCGTCATGGCCCGCCATGCTCACGAGCGTCTGGTCGCGCTCGCCCGCCGCAACGCAGGCATCATGAAGCGCGTCGCGCACGACAGGCGCCATCGCCATCTCGGCCTGGTCGAGGTCGAGCGTCCGCGTGATGCGGAGCTGGCGGCGGGCGGCAATCTCGTCGATGGCTGCGCCGAACTTCGCGAGCGCCTGCTGCCGCAGCGCGGGGTCGGCCGTGCGCAGGTCGAGCGACATCGTCACGCGGCCCGACACGATGTTCGACGCATTCGGGAACACCTCGATGTGGCCGACCGTTGCCGCCACGCCAGAGAGCTTCGGCTCGCGGATGAGACTTTCCACGGCCAGCACCACTTCCGACGCTGCTGCCAGCGCGTCGCGGCGGTCTTTGTAGAGCGTCGTGCCCGCATGGTTCGCCTCGCCCGTGACCGTGATGTGCTCGCGGTAGATGCCCGTGATGCACGAGACAGCCGCTGCCGTCCCGCCCGCGTCGATGAGCCGCCGTCCCTGCTCGATATGGCACTCCATGAATGCCGCGAACGCCCCCGGCTGCAAACGCGCGCTGCCTACATGTTCCGCGTCTCCGCCCATGCGGTCAAGGGCGCCATTCAGCAGCTCTCCCGTCTCCGCGTGGCGGAGCGCCCGGACATCCTCGCCCGTGAGCCTGCCGCAGAGCACTTTCGAGCCGAACGTCGAAACGCCGAAGCCATTCGGCTCCTCGCCCACAAACGACACGAGCCCGACCGGATGGCGGAGCCGGACGCCCGCCTCGCAGAGCGTCTGCAAGACCTCTGTCGCCATCAGCACGCCGAGCGCGCCGTCATAGCGGCCGCCATTCGGCACGGTGTCGTGATGCGAGCCGAGCAGGATGGGCTTCCGCCCCGGCTCCGTCCCCTCTGCGCCCTCGCCCCAGAGGTTGGCGACCGCGTCCAGCCGCACGCTGAGGCCGAGCTCGCTGCTCCAGCAGCGCTGCAGCCACGCGCGGGCCTCCACGTCCGCCGCACTCGCGAGCTGGCGGTCGATGCCGCCCTGCTCATTCGCGCCGATGCGCGCGAGCGCTTCGAGCCGCTGCAGGAGCCGCCTGCCATTCACATGAACCTCCACCATGACGTTTCCTTCTCTCCTTTGACTCTCTAAATGATGAAACTATCCAGATTTTCTGCATTTGATGAAATCATTCATTCTGCGAGAAAAGAAAAAGACGTCCAAGCAAACAGCTTGAACGTCTTTGTTCTTCTTGTGCTATACAATACTACGTGAGCGCACATTTGTCAATGCAGGAAAGCTCACTTTGCAAAGTATACATGATTCTCCCGCTCAATGGCCTCGATGGCCTCCATGCGCGCCCGGAGCTGCGGCATCTGCCGCGCGGCATCCTGCAGGAGCAGGTTGAACAGCATCATCGGCGCACTGTAGCCATCGAACGGCGACGACGTCGTGACGGGCGTCAGCACGACATTGTCCGCGAGCGGGACAATCGGCGAAAGCCGCGAATCCGTCACCGCCTGGAACGGTACACGGCGGCGATGCAGCCGCTCGCAGAGATGCAGGAGCTCGTTCGCGTAGCGCGGGAACGCGATGATGATCACGTTCCCGGCCGGCTCCTGTGCGAGCTCCAGCCGCTCCCACTGCGGCGTGTCCGGCGTCGCAACATAGACATCGTTGCGCATTTTCTGCAGCGTATAGGAAAGATATGGCAGGAGCGTCGCCGACATGCGGGCCGAAACGAGGCAGAGCGGCGCGGGCGCAGCGATGGCCGCGACCATGCGCTCATACGCCTCGCCCCGCGTCACGCGGTCCAGCGCCTCGAGGTTCCGTACCTCGCGCACGATGCTCTTGCGCTGGCTCCGTGCCGCCCCCTGCGGGCTGCCGAGCTCGAGCCGCTGCGGCGCCGTGAGCTGCTGGCTCACGATGGCCTGCAAGTTGCGCAAGAAGCCATTGTACCCCCGATACCCGAGCGTCGTGAAGAAGCGCGAGACGCTTCCCTGGCTCACGCCCATCTGCTCCGCAAGATCGTCGGCGCGCATGAAGATAATTTTGAGATAGTTCTTTTCGATGTAGAGAGAAATGCGCTGGAACGTCGGCGATTCCTTTCCCACCTGCAAAATCATCATCATGAGCTCGTCAATCGTATGAAACGACGGCTGCTCCGCCGGTTCCGGCAACCGTTTCGACTGCATCTCTACCCCTCCTGCCATTTGCTGCATCGGTTCGATGGTTCGATTATAATCGTTTCATCGATGCATCGCAAGAGAGATTGAGCATTTCATCAATCCTTCGCAGAGAATCAGAATTGGAAATGCGCCAGTGCCTGCTGCTGATCCTGTGCCAGTTTCGCCAGAGACTCGCTGGCAGAAGCAATCTCTTCAGCGGAAGCGGACTGCTCCTCCGTCGCGGCCGAGACGGACTGGATATGCGTGGACACATTGTCGCTGTGCGTGCCGATGTTCGCAACGCCGTGCGTGATGATTTCCGCGCTGTGCGCCACTTTTTCGACGGCCGTCGAAATCTGCTCGATCTGGCCCGAGACGCTGCCGACATGCTCGTTGATGCTCTGGAACATGGCGCGCAGATGTTCAACAGATGCCGCGCCTTCCTTGACGGCCGTGCGGCCTTCCTGCATCGAGGCCACGGCCTGGTCGGTATCCGTCTGGATGTTCTTGATCAGGCGGGCAATCTTTTCGGCCGAGTGCTGCGACTCATTCGCGAGCTTGCCGACTTCCTCGGCGACGACCGTGAAGCCGCGGCCATGCTCGCCGGCGCGGGCCGCCTCGATGGAGGCATTGAGCGCGAGGAGGTTCGTCTGCTCGGCAATCGAGGCAATCGTATCGACGATTTCGCCGATTTCCTGCGAGCTCTTGCCGAGACGGTCGACGACTTCCGCAGAATCGCTGACCGTCTGCGCGACACTCTCGATTTTGGCCACGGAATCATTGATGGAATCATTGCCGGCCTTTGCCTGCTTCGCGACGACGGTCGAATTTTCCACGGCCTGCGCCACGACTTCCTGCACTTCGACGACGGCCGTATCGACCTGCTTGACGGATTTGTGGCTGCTGACGACAGCCGTCTGCTGCTCCTCGGCGGAGTTCGCGACCGCGCCCGCCGATTCTGCGACCTGCGTGGACGCCTGCGCGGCCTGCATGGAGCTCGCCGTCAGCTCCTCCGACGCCGCCGCGAGCTGCTCGGAGGAATCGTGCACTTTGCGCATGAGCTGGTTCAGGCGGCTGCGCATGGTGAAGAGCTCGTCCTCCATCTCGCCGAGCTCGTCGCCGCGGTCGGACTGCGTCTGCGTGACGCGGAAATCGCCCTCCGCCATATCTTTGCAGACCTGCTGCATCGCCTGCAGGCTCTTCGTGATCTCGCGGATGATGACGTAGCTGAGGCCCAGCAGCAGAACGAATGCGATGACCGTAGCAATCATCATGATCGTCATGCGCTCGCTGTTCTGCGTCTTGATGTCCTGGTTCAGAGCCGCCGCATTGTCATTGGCGATTTTCTGCAAACCGAGCAGCTGCTTGAGCAGCACCTGCGTCGGACCGGCCTCGACGCCCTTGTAGTACTCCCAGGCCGCGTCGCGCTGGCCGGAATCCGCCATCTTCTCGGCTTCGAGGATGCCTTCTTTATACGTTGCCCAGTCCTGCTCCGTCTCCGGCATCATGGCGGCGACGTCCGGCAGCATCGAGCCGAGGCGCTTGTACTCCGGCCACGTCTTTTCATAGCTGTCCATCGCATCATGAATCGACTGCTTGATCTTCTGGTCGTTCGGATCGAGGATATGCTTGACGATGCGCACCTGGATCATGCGCATGTAGTTGACTTCGTCGCCCAGCAGCCGGACGGCCGTGAGCTTGCGGTTATACATGTTATCGAGGTCGGCATCGGCCTTGACCATGGAACGGTAGCCGGTAAAGCCCAGCACCGCCATGCCGAGGATCGCCACCACGACAATCAATAAGATTTTTACAGAAATACGGATTTGTTTCAGACTCGACATCAAAATAATACGTCTCCTTTTGATCAAGTCTTGGGTGAAACTTCTGGCCTAGAAACATGGGATTATTCCCTCAAGTCATAGAGTCTATCAGAAAAACAAATCCTTTGCAACTGTTTTTTAAGTATAACGAGCAAAAGAATCATGCCCGCCTTCAGCCAAGCAACGGTTCCTGCCCGAGACTGTCGAGCAAAAGGTTCGCATCGACGACGCTCATGTGATGGTCGAGCGCATAGGCGACGACGCTGTCCCCGGGATTCCGGACATAGAGTGGCGTCGCGCCCGCATAATAAAGCAGGTGTTGCGCCTCCTTGCGCGTGAGCTGCATCGCCAGCGCGAGCGCAAGGACCTTCGGCTTCGATGGATGCGGCTTCCGTCCTGCGAAGATGTGATAGGCATAGAGCTCCGCAAGCCCCGAACGCGCGATCACGTCCGCCTTCTCGAGATGCTTCTCCGCCAGCAGCCGCGCAAGGTGCTCCGCCAACGTTTCCTCACGCAGCTCCGCCACATTCGCCTCGAAATAAGCCTCCAAACTCTTCGCCGCCGCCAGCTCATGCTCGAGCTCGTTCGTGTCCTTGGCAGATGTGCTTTTCTCTTCAGAAAGAGCTTTCTTCCTATCCGAGATATAGCTCATCAGAGCCCCATCTCTTTATACAATTTATTACGATATTCTGCATTGGAAGAAGCCTTTCGTGCATCTTCGATGCGCCCACCGACGATGAGCCGCTCTATAAGTGCAGCCATACGCGCCTCGCCACGTTTTTCAGCAGCGTTCATGCCAGAGTTGTAATCCATGATTGCCATCTGGCGATTGACATAGTTCATCCGATCCTGTGGGTTCATCATGAAAGCGCCCGCTGCATCATAGGCGACGCCGATTGCTGCTTCGCTCATGGCCAATTCCTCCCTTTCCTGTTCGCTCAGTTTGTTAGCAAAGTAAGCCAGCCATCGTTCCATCTTCGTCATCTCACGGACAGGCTTGTGCATGAATTTCGGGAT
>ONJV01000086.1 GCA_900318215.1 uncultured Veillonellaceae bacterium | reverse complement strand
TCGAGTACAGGAACGTCTGGCAACAGGGCATGCAGGTTTTCCCGCCATGCTTCGAGGCTCTCGCGGCTGTGGACAAGCACGACCGTCGGCCGCGGCGACACGTCAAACGCCGAGGCATAAACAGCATGTTTCTGCGACCCCGAGAGGCCATAGACGAGCGTCCGCCCGTCCGTTTTTCGGAAGGCCTCCTGAATCTTCTGCACTGCGGCATCCTCGCCGAGTGCGCGGAACAAAGTCTTCATCAATCAAAACTCCCAATGGATTCTTCTCACGGAAAAAGGGGCTCGCCCGCAACGCAGGCAGCCCGGATACATTTTTCGCTGATGCCTTTTATCTTAAAACACAAAACGGCCGCGCGTCAAGCACGCGCAGCCGAAAAATTCGATTCCATGTACATCCGCATCACACCATCTCCACATGCACATGCTTCCCGCAGAATGATATGCCGTAATGCAGTACGTTTTCCACGCCTTGCGCACGGAATTCGGCATCGTAGTCGCGAGCCTTGATCTGTTCGAGGGCTTCCTGTGCTTTGGTTTCGAGTGCGTTTTCGCTCTCTGCCTGCTTGCATTCGATGACCATGCCGCGCTCCCCTGCTTTCCGGGGAAATGCCGCGATGTCATAGCGGCCAAAGCCTGATTCGCGATTCGAGCGGATGCGGTAGTCCCCCGTGAGCGTCGCAGTCAGTCCGAGGACGAAGCCATGATAAAAGGCTTCCTTGCCCTTCTGTGCATCAAAGCTGCTCGTGAGCACCTCAAGGTATTGGCTGAGGCCGTCGCGGACGGTTTCGAGGTCGCCAGAAGCGAACGCGCGCATGAGGTCTTCAACCTCGATGTCCATATCGTCGCTGCGGTAGCGTTCGAGCACCTCGATGCGGAAGAGCGACCGAAGCTCGCGATTCGGCAGAATGAGCTCCGCCTGCTGGCCGAGCTCGTCATCGATTACGCGCTTCGTCGTGAGATAGCCCGTCGTGACGAGCATCGTGTAGAGAGCGCTCTCATTCTTGTAGATTTCTTTGTAAATGATGTCCTCGCGCACGCGGGTCATGATGGAACCGCCCTGGAGGATGGTCTCGAACTTGTCAAGCACCTGGCTGCGAGAACGATGCAGCATCTCGCCGAGAATCGAGTTGCCAGAGGTATTCACCCAGTAGGTAAGCGGCTTGCAACCCTGATGAAAATAGTTCACAACAGACCACGGATTGTAGATTTCCTGCCCTGAGAAACGATACCCGTCATACCATTTCTGGATTTCCGGCAGTTTGTCCTCACATCCAAAATCTCGCGTCATTTTCGTGACTTCCGCTGCCGTAAAACCAAATGCCTCGGGATAATGCAGCCGAAGGACACTGTCAACTTCGAGATTGTTCAGTGCCGAAAAGATATTTTCCTTTGTGATGCGCAAAACGCCCGTCAGCACGGCAAATTCCAGCGAGGTGTTCGTCTTCAAGACGGCGGAATAGAATTCGCGGAAAAAGTCGATGGCTTCTCTATAATACCCATTCTCCCATGCCGACTGGATGGGCGCGTCATACTCATCGAGCAAGAGTACCGGCTTCCTGCCATAGTGCGCCTCCATGAGGCGCGACAGAAAAGCCAAGGAATCCGTGAGCGCTGCAAAATCCCCCTTGTCTTCGAGGATTGCCTGGAATTTCTGACGATCGCGTTCCCGGAGATTGTCCTTCAGGAGAAAGTCATGCTCGCTGAACAGATCGCCGATCTGCTGCCGCGCACGAATCTGCAGGACATGCCAGGAAAGCCCCTTCCATCCCTTGAGCGTCAGGAACAGCACGGGGCTCTGTCCCTGCATCTTCATGGCGTCCGCATCGTCCGCGATGACTAGCCCGTCGAAGAGCTTCCGATGCGCTTCTCCCTTTTCGATATCGAGGAAATACCGCATCATCGACAGCGTCAGCGTCTTGCCGAACCGCCGCGGCCGCGTGAACAGCGTCACCTTCGCATGATTCTTCAGAAACGTCGCGAGAAATCCCGTCTTGTCCACGAAGTAATAATGCCCGCTCCGCACATCTTCAAAATCGTCCCGCCCGATTGGCATCCGGATGTCCATGAATTCCACCTCGTTTCTTTTAAGAGAGCCGTTGGCGCTTTAGCGCCTACGGATATCTTAGCCATTTGCCGTCAGGCAAATAGCATCAAAAATAAAACCCGTGCTATGCATCTCCCAACAGTATAGCACGAGTTTCCTTTTTCCGTATATTTTTCTTTCACCGATTGCGGATGAGGTCCGGCCGCAGGAACGCGACTTCGCAGCCGGGCTGGAGCTGCTTGAGGTCGTCAGGGGTCTTGGCCGGGATGACGGCCGAGCTGCCGCAGCGCGTACATTCGAGATGGATGGCGTCTTCAGCGATGTCGGCCGTGAATTCGTGGCCGCCGCAGGGGCAGAAGAGCTCCCCTTCTTCCGCGAGGTCGTGCACGCGGTTGAACGCTTCGAGGAGAATCTGCTGATGCTCCATGAAGTTGTAGGCGTCATGCGGATGGAGCGCGTCGTACTCCGCCGCATTGAAGTCGAGGAATTCCGCGAGCGCCTGCCACTTCCCGATGTAGCCGAGCTCGAAGTGGTCTTTCTCGCAATAAATCTTTTCGAGCGTCATCGTGCGCAGCTGGCGGAGCGGGTAATGGACGCGGTTCCGCTGGCCGCAGACGACGCAGCCCGTCTCGATGACGAGCCCCTTGCGCGGCACGAGGCGAAGTCTTGCTTTTTCTGCGCCGCAATGACTGCATGTGAGCACGACGTCCCCATGTCCGCTGAAGACGGGCACGTCGGCAATCTCGATCTGGCCGCAGCGCTGACAGTAGAACGCGACGCTGCAGAGGGTATCCACGAGCACGATCATCCGCTCCTTTCCGCAGGCGTCCTTCCGAACGGACGCCCTTGAATGCCTTTCTACAGGCTAAGTTCGTCACAAAATGAAGAAATCCTGCTGATTTCGGAAAAGAAACGAAGAAATTGAACAAAAAAGCCGTCCTTGCGGACGGCAAAAGTATTCGAACATATTCAAATGAACTCAAACTTCGCACACGGAAAACATCCCGTATGCCTTGATAAATCAGCTTGAACTGAATGTCGAAAGCCATTCACGCACACTTCTGTGCACGCAGACGACTCATCCAAAGAGCGGGCAGATCGTTCAGGAATCGTTCCAAGAGCGATTCGACCAGCAAGACTTCTGACGGATATTCTGCCCGAAGCTGCTCCGCAAACTCCTGCAACACGAGGCGAAGCGCTTCCATGTACTTCAAGTCCGGAAGCTCATCAAGCCCCAGATAGAAGAGCTCGCCGAGGCTTCGCCCATCCGTGTTCTCACGTTCCTCGACAGCCAGGAGCATATATCGTGTGCAGACGACGGCAACATGCGCCGTCATCGCATCGTAAGAGACGGAACGGCAGTCTTTGCCGAGTCGCAGGTAAGACTTGCACGCCTTGAAGAACACCTCGATGCCCCAACGTTTCCCGTAGAGCTGGATGACCTCTTCTTCTGAAAGCGAGAGGTCTGTCGTGACGAGGACGAGATAGTCCTTCCTCTTGTTGCGGTTTCGGACGAAGACCAGCCGCACAGGCACAAGGGATTCTCCCTGTTTCATTGCGACAGCATCGACGGACAGAAGGTAGCGCGAACGCCCGCGACGCTTCTTGTGTTCCTTGTAGATGGCCTTGACGTTCGAGATCTTCCCTTCGCAGAGATAGCGCACCTTCTTGCTCTTCTTTGCCATGGCGGTGACGTCGTAACCGAGGTCATGGATGGCTTTCAGAGAGGATGGCGAGCAGAACCATGTGTCGAAAAGGACGTATTGCGCGGGAACGCTAGCGGCTTTGACCTCCTGCAACAACTTGAGGACAACGGCAGGCGCTTCCATCTGCGCGAGCTTGCGCTGCTTTCCACCGTTGCTCCTGGCATCGACGGACGCGTCGGCCTCGTTGAGACGATTCTTTCCCTTCGATGTCGAAAGGAGGCAGAACGTGAGCGGCAGGAAGGTGTTCCCATCCGTCCAGCCAAGGACGAGCAGGCGGAAGCCCTTCGTATAACGGTGGCTCACATGGTCGTAGACGTTCGCCAAGAGTTCCACGCGCTTGGAGCGCGAGCGGCTGAAGAGCGAATCGTCGACGATGATAGCGCAACGACGTCCGGCGTCTGTCAACGGTTTGATGGTTTCGTTGATGATCCGCGCCGCAAGGAGCAGCGTGAACCTGCGCCAGTTCGTGTGACAGGAGTTCAAGAAGCGGTAGGCCGTGTCCTTGCCAAACGGCAGGGATTCCTCGTGAAGCCGGCGTTGCATGTAAAGCGAGCGGTTCTCGAAGATGATGCTGACGAGCACAAGGAACACCAGAATAGCGGAAAAGCCCTTGAGTTTGCATGCGTTGGCAGACCGCAAAATCTGGCCGATGCGATATTGGTGGAAGAACAGCGAAGTTTTCTTCGAAATGGATTCCATCTGATGGGTGGTTTGTGGTATAATTTGCATAGCATGAACCTCCGCTTTAGTATGTTTTGTTTCACACCTTAATTATACTAAATTGGTGCAGTTCATGCTATTTATTTTGCTACAAACATAGATTTCACAAGGCTTTACGGGTGCTCAGCACCTGCGAAGTTTGAGAAATGAATTTATTTGAGGTTCAGCGCTGCGCGGACGAATTCGCGGAACAGCGGATGCGGGTTGTTCGGGCGGGATTTGAGCTCCGGATGCGCCTGCGTGCCGACGAACCACGGATGGTCTTTGACCTCGATCATCTCGACGAGGCTGTCATCCGGCAGCGTGCCAGCGATGACGAGACCTTTCGCCTCGAGGGCCGCGCGGTACTCGTTGTTGACTTCGTAGCGATGGCGATGGCGCTCGTTGATCTCGTTCGTGCCATACGCTTCTTCGGCATGCGTGCCCTTCGTGAGGACGCAGGGATACGCGCCGAGGCGCATCGTGCCGCCCTTGTTCTCGATGCCCTGCTGCGACTCCATGAGGTCGATGACCGGATGATTCGTCTCGGGGTTGAACTCCGTGCTGTGCGCGTCCGTCATGCCGCAGACGTGGCGGGCGAACTCGATGACAGCACACTGCATGCCGAGGCAGAGGCCGAGGAACGGGATGTTATGCTCGCGCGCGTACTGGATGGCCTTGATTTTGCCCTCGATGCCGCGGTCGCCAAAGCCGCCCGGCACGAGGATGCCCTTGCAGCCGACGAAGACTTCGTCGAGGTCGGTCTCGGGGTCCTCGATGTTTTCCGCATTGACCCAGTGAATCTTGACCTGCGCGTCGTTCGCGATGCCGCCATGATGCAGCGCTTCCGTGACGGAGATGTAGGCGTCCGGCAGCTCGACATACTTGCCGACGACGGCGACCTTGACCTTCTTCTGCGGGTGGTTGATTTTGTAGACCATCTTCTCCCACTCGCTCATGTCGGCCGGGCTGTAGTCCATGTTGAGCTTCTCGAGCGCAATCTTGTCGAGGCCCTCTTTCTGCATCATCAGAGGCACTTCATAAATCGTCGATGCCGTGCGGTTCTCAATGACGGCCTCGGGCGCGACGTCGCAGAACATGGCGATTTTTTCCTTCATCTCTTTCGAGATGGGCTTTTCCGTGCGGCAGACGAGGATGTCCGGCTGGATGCCGATGGCGCGGAGCTCCTTGACGCTGTGCTGCGTCGGCTTCGTCTTGAGCTCGCCAGCGGCCGAGATGTACGGCAGCAGCGTGACATGGATGTAGAGCGTATCATTCTTGCCGACTTCTTTCTTGACCTGGCGGATGGCTTCAAGGAACGGCTGGCTCTCGATGTCGCCAACCGTGCCGCCGATTTCCGTGATGACGACGTCGGCGCCATCGGCCTTTGCGACGTCATAGACGCGCTGCTTGATTTCGTTCGTGATGTGCGGGATGACCTGCACGGTCGAGCCGAGGTATTCGCCGCGGCGCTCTTTGGAGAGGACCGACCAATAGACCTTGCCCGTCGTGATGTTCGAGTTCTTCGAGAGGTTGATGTCGATGAAGCGCTCGTAGTGGCCGAGGTCGAGGTCTGTCTCGGCACCGTCGTCCGTCACGAAGACTTCGCCGTGCTGGTACGGGCTCATCGTGCCGGGGTCGATGTTGATGTACGGGTCGAATTTCTGGATTGTGACCTTGATGCCGCGGCTCTTGAGCAGACGGCCGAGCGAGGCCGCCGTGATGCCTTTGCCGAGGGAAGAAACAACACCGCCGGTAACGAAAATATACTTTGCCATGGTCTGCCTCCTGTTCAACGTTCACACATGGAGCTTATTCTATCGCGCTTCGCGGATTCCGTCAAATATTATTCCTGAATACTTTCAAACAGCTTTTCTTTGCGGCGGCTGGCCTTTGAGGACGAGCGCGACGTGGACGAGCTCGACGAGGACGACGAAGAGCGCGTGTGGCGTTTCGTCTCGGGCGGGTTCCACTCCGTCAGCCCCCACTGGCCGTCGCCTTCATAATGGAAGCGGCTGTCCATGTTGATGAGCGTGTAGACCTCGGAAATGGCCGCCGAGAGGGACTGCACAGGCTTGTGCTTCTTCTCGATGACGTCGAGCACGAGGTCTTTGTAATACATCGTCGCGCCCTTGTGCTGGAGCACGTAGTAGGCGATGTCGACTTCGGTCTTCTTCGTGAAATCCTGAATATCTTCTGGCATGGGAAGTCCTCCTATACTCTTGATTACATATGGTCCGGGGCGGAGACGCCGAGGATGCCGAGGGAATGACGGATGACATGGGCCGTGACGGTCACGAGCGCGAGGCGCGCTTCAGCAAGCGGCTGCTCGACGCCCATGATGCGGCACTTGTTGTAGAAGCTGTGGAAGAGCGCTGCGAGGTCATAGGCATAGCGCGCGATGCGCTGCGGCGCGTAGTCCTTGGCCGCACGCTCGATTTCCTCGGGATACTCCTCGATTTTCTTGATGAGCTCGACTTCCGAAGCGTCTGTCAGGAGATCGAGCTGCGGCTTTTCGCCGAGCTTCAGTCCCGTCTCGCCCGCTTGGCGGAAGATGCTCTGGATGCGCGCATGAGCGTACTGGATGTAGTAGACCGGGTTGTCGTTCGACTTCTTCTTCGCGAGGTCGAGGTCGAAATCGAGCTGGCTGTCGAGCGAGCGCATGAGGAAGAAGTAGCGCGCGGCATCAGTGCCGACTTCCTCCATGAGCTCGTTGAGCGTGACGCTCTGGCCCGTGCGCTTGCTCATCTTGACGAGTTCGCCGTCGCGGTAGAGCGCGACCATCTGCAACAGCAGCACGGTCAGCTGTTCGGGGTCGTGGCCGAGTGCCTTCATGGCTGCCTTGACGCGCGCGATATAGCCGTGATGATCGGCGCCCCAGATGTTGATGAGGCGCGTGAACCCGCGCTCATACTTGTTGTGATGATACGCGATGTCAGCAGCGAGGTACGTCGGCACGCCGTTGTCACGGATGACGACGCGGTCTTTGTCATCGCCATACGCCGTGGACTTCAGCCAGAGCGCGCCGTCTTTCTCGTAAATCGTGCCATTGTCCTGCAACTTCTTGACAGCCGCTTTGACCGCGTCCGGGTGCAGCGTGCGCTCGCTGAACCAGTTGTCAAACGTGACGTTGAAAGAAGCGAGGTCTTCTTTGAGAATCGCGAGCTTTTCTTTGTACGCAAGGTCTTTGAAGATGTCGAGGCGCTGCTGCTCGTCCATCGAAAGGTACTTGTCGCCATCTTTTTTGAGGATGCGCTTTGCCGTCTCGATGATGTCTTCGCCGTGGTAGCCATTCTCCGGGAACGTGACGTCTTTTCCGAGCAGTTCGAGGTAGCGGGCATTGACGGATGCCGCGAGGATGTTCATCTGGTTGCCCGCGTCATTAATGTAATACTCGGCTTCCGTATCATAGCCCGCGGCCCGCAGCAGGTTCACGAGTGCCGAGCCCGCCGCTGCGCCGCGGCCGTGGCCGACATGCAGGGGCCCCGTCGGGTTCGCGCTGACGTACTCGACCTGGATGCGCTCGCCGTCCTTGTGCGGGCACTGGCCGTAGCTCTCACCCGCTTCGAGGATTTTCTGGAACGAATCGTAGAGCACGTTCGATTTCAGATAGAAGTTGAGGAAGCCCGGCCCTGCAATCTGCGTGTGGTCGAGCCAGTCGCCTGCGAGGCGCTTCTGGAGCTCCTCGGCAATCTGGCGCGGCGCCTTGTGGAAGACGCGCGCCGACTGCATCGCGAAGTTCGTCGAAAAATCGCCGAACTCCTTTTTCGGCGGCACTTCGAGCACGACGTCCGCGAGCTCGGCCTCGGGGAAAACGCCGTCCGCGATGGCTGCTTTCGCCGCCGCCTGGATGGCTTCCGTCAACGTATCCTTGATATCCAAAAGAAAAATCCTCCTTCAAAGAATCTCATATCTGTCATACATTCGTGATTTCAATGGAGAGCTCGTTGCTGCTCTGGAACCGCCCCTCGACAAAGAGGTCGTAGACGAGCTCGATGCGCCCCGTGCCATCGGCACGGCAGGCCGAGAAAAGCTCCTTCGTGCGCACGGCGAGGTGCAGCATGCCGTACGGCGTGCGGTAGAGGCTCGTGCGCTCCTCCTGCGGGACGAACTCGAGCCGCTGCTCGAGCGGGCTGCGCCGCAGGAGCAGCAAGCCGTCCGGCGCGAGCTTCAGCACCGTCGGCACGGGCGTGCCCTCGAGCAGCGCATGGTCTTCATAGCGGAAGAAATGCTTGCCGCCCTTCGCGTCGTGGCGCCCGACGGCCTGCGTCCGGCTCTCGTGCAGCGCACCGGCATCGTCGCGCTGGCGCCCGTGGATGCGGATGCGCACGCGGTCTCCCTCTGCCATGCGGAGCCCTCCTTTCAAAACATACTAACTGCTATTATACAATGCTTGCGGGGGTCTGTCACGAAAAAAATCCGCCCGGACATGCAAAGATGCCCGAACGGATTTCCGTGAATCAAAGCTGGAATTTCTGGACGTTGGCCTGGAGCTCCTGCGCGAGCTCGGCGAGGACGCGCGTCGACGCCGCGATTTCCTGGCTTGATGCCGACTGCTCCTCGGTCGTCGCCGAGACGCTCTGCGTGCGCGAAGCGTTCTCGTGGCTGATTTTCGCGATGCTCTCCGTCTCCGCTGCCATCGACTTCGTACCATCCGAGATGGTCTGGATGCTCGTCGAAACGTCGCGGATGCCACCTGCCAGCGCTTCGATGGAGACCTGGATGGATTCGAAGATCTTGTTGGCCTCTTCGACGGACTGGCGGGAACCCTCGACGCTCTGCGAACTCTGGTCGCTCGCCTCGACCGCTTCCTTCATGTCTGCCTGAATCTTGCCGACGAGCTCGGCAATCTTCTGCGACGACGTGCCGGATTCCTCGGCGAGCTTGCGGACTTCATCCGAGACGACGGCAAAGCCGCGGCCGGCCTCGCCTGCGCGCGCCGCCTCGATGGCCGCGTTGAGCGCGAGGAGGTTCGTCTGCTCCGCGATGCCCGAGATGACATCGACAATCTGGCTGATTTCCTCGGACTGCTTTGCGAGCTTCTTGATGGAGTTCTGCACCGTGTCCGTGCCCGTATTGATGGCATCCATCGCATTGACGATGTCCTGCACGGCGTCCTTGCCGCGGCCGACTTCGCTGACCGTCATGTCCGTGACGGCCGCGATGGCG
>ONJV01000097.1 GCA_900318215.1 uncultured Veillonellaceae bacterium | reverse complement strand
TACTGGTTCAGCAACCAGGGACGCTACGGCCAGTACGACAGCGCCATCACGCTCGTCGCGAAGACGGCCGACCGCGCGGAATGGACGGACGACTCCTACAACTTCTCCGACAAATACGACGACACGCTGCTCTGGTACCTCACGCAGGTCGATCCGAACACGAACAACTTCATCGTGCTCCACATCATGGGCAGCCATATCTACTACAACAACCGCTACCCGACGGAGTTCAACCAGTGGCACGGCGACAGCGAGGTCTCATCGCCCGAATCGTATGCGAACAGCATCCACTACACAGACTACATCCTCTCGCAGGTCTTCGACTACGCGCAGAAGAACCTGAACCTGCGCGCCATGGTCTACTTCTCCGACCACGGCGAGAACCTCGAGATTTCGCACAACCCGGATGTCTTCTCCTACGACATGGTGCGCATCCCGATGTTCATCTACCTCTCGCCCGAGTACCAGCAGGTGCTGCCGGGCCGCACGCGCGCCATCCGCTATCACCGCAGCCGCTACTTCACGAACGACATGCTTTATGATACCATCAGCGGGCTCCTGAATGCCCCATCCTCGCGCTACATGGAGGCACAGGATCTCACGAGCCCGAACTACGCCTATACGCGTGCGAACCTGACGACCATGCTCGGCCAGCAGACGCTCACGGATGATCCGAAAGGCGGCACGGAACAAGGATTTTGACCCTTTGCCGCACTGATGACTTGCACGTTTCTGACGCCCTTGCACGTTACGGAGGGTTTCCCATGAAAAACGAACTTCTTAGAACCTTTATCACAGCCTACGACCTGCTGCCGACGGCCATCTGCTTCTTCCGCGCCGATGGCTCCGAAGAGCTGCTATTCGCGAACCGCGCGGCGCTCGCGCTCTACCAGTGCGACGACCGCGTGACGTTCCGAAAGCACACGGGCGGCCATTTCCGCGGGCTCATGCTCGAAGACGACTACCGCCCGCTCGAAGCGTTCACGCGCCACGGCACGGGCCGCGAGCACTACCTGACGTTCCAGTACCGCTCGCACCACCACCATATCCTGCGCGCGGAAGGCTATGTGCAGGCCATCGTGCACCCCGAGTTCGGCGCGCTCTACTGTGTCACGCTCTCCGATATGAGCCAGCGCAGCGCGTCGCTCGAAAGCGACCAGGTCACGCAGCTCATGGGCATGCACGCGTTCTTCCGCCGCGTCGCGCAGGAAGCGAAGTTCCGCGTCGCGGACGGCACGTTCACGGACTACTGCCCCGTCTATTTCAACCTCACGAACTTCCGCCTCTACAACACGACGCACGGCATCCAGCGAGGAGACGCCTGCCTGCGCCATGTCGCGAAAGTCCTGCGCGAATCGTTCCCCGGCAAGCTCCTCGCGCATCTCTCCGCCGACAACTTCGCCGTCTTCGCTGATACAAAAGATGCACAGGAGCGCATCGAATACGCGAGCGAGCAGGTCGCGCTCTTCATCAACAATCCGAACATCGAGCTCAAGGCCGGTATCCGCATCTTCGAGGGCGATGCCGACGCCGCGCAGACGACGCGCGCCTTTGACGAGGCGAAGCTCGCCTGCGAGAGCATCAAGCGCGACGCGACGCGCATCTACGCCGTCTACAGCCCCGAAATGGGCCGCCAGCTCACGATGAAGAGCTACGTCCGCGAGCACTTCGACGAAGCGCTCGACCTCGGCTACATCAAGGTCTACTACCAGCCGGTCATCCGCACGCTGACGGGCAAGCTCTGCGGCTTCGAGGCGCTCGCGCGCTGGGAATCGCCGACGCACGGCCGCCTGTCGCCTGCCGACTTCATCCCCGCGCTCGAAGAGGCTCGCCTGATCCACCGCCTCGACGCCTACGTCGTCGAGCAGGTCGCGAAGCTCCACCACAACCTCATGTCGAACGACCAGCCGACCCTGCCCGTTTCGTTCAACCTCTCGCGCCTCGACTTCGCGCTCATGGACTGCCCGGCCGTTGTCGAAGACATCGTGCGCCGCTACAGCCTGCCACGCAGCCTGTTCCATGTCGAGGTCACGGAGAACGCGCTCGTCGAAAATGCCGGCCTCATCCAGGACGGCGTGCAGCGCTTCCGCGAGCTCGGCTACGAAGTCTGGCTCGACGACTTCGGCAGCGGCTATTCGTCTTTGAACGTCCTCAAGGACTACAAGTTCGACGAGCTCAAGCTCGACATGGCGTTCCTGCGCACGTTCAATGAAGCGAGCACGAAGATCATCCGTTCAAGCGTCTGCCTCGCAAAAGAGCTCGGCATGCACACGCTCGCCGAGGGCGTCGAGACGGCGGAGCAGGTCGCTTTCCTGCGCTCGATCGGCTGCGAGAAGATGCAGGGCTGGTACTATGGCAAGCCGCTCCCCTACGAAGAATGCCGCCAGCAGATGCTCGAAGAGGGCTATGTCAATGAGACGCCGGCCGAAGCCTTCCTCTTCTCGGCCGCCGGCCTCGTCGATGTCACGGCAGCGACGCCGACCGCCCTCTGGCTCACGACGCCGGAAAAGGTTCAGGTCTTGCAGATGAACCAGCCGTATGCCAAGACGCTGTCCTATCTCAAGATCCGTACGGAAGAGGAAGCGAGCCGGGGGCTTGCCAATCTGCCGACCCCAATCCGCGAAAAATTCCAGGGACTCGTGCGCAAGGCCGTCGCCTCGCGTCAGCAGGAGACGCTGACGTATGTCGATAACGGCTTCTACATGCGCGTCAAGCTCCAGACGATCGCCTCGGTCGGCAAGACGTGCGTCCACCGCGCCGAGTTCTACAACATCACGGCGGACAAAGCGACGCGCGAAAAGGATTCGGAAGACCTTGACAAGATTCTCCGCATGATTCTCTCCGCCTATGACGGCGTCTACTACCTCCAGCCTGCCCGCGACCGCGGCGACGTGCTCGTCTCCATGATTGCGTCGGGAAAATCGGGACAGTCGTTCTATGGCCTGTCCGCCATGCGCCACAGCTTTGCCGAAGGCCACCTCCACCCGGCCGACCGCAAGCGCTACATCGACTTCCTGCAGCCGGAAAACATCTACGCCATCGCGGGCCGCTCCGAGCGCTCGCTCGCCGTCTCCGGCTTCCGCGTCCTGCGCGCCGACGGCAGCTACATGTGGATGAAGTTCACATTCTTCGTGCTCGACCGCCAGCCTGGAAAGCCCTACCTCCTGCTCGTGAGCCGCAACGCGCTCGCCGAGCAGCCGGGCTATCAGGACTTCCTGCGCCTCATCTACGAAGGTACGGGCCTCGACAAGGATCTCTGCAACCAGGACGAGAGCAATCACCTGCTGCCGCTCTGGCGCTCGTTCCTCCAAAACACGGAGCTCAACCTGTTCTGGAAAGACAAGGACCGCCGCTTCCTCGGCGTGAGCCGCGCGTTCCTCGACTACTACGGCTTTGACTCCATCGACGCCATCCTCGGCAAGACGGACGAGGAAGTCGGCTGGCACATCGACGACAATCCGTTCCACGACGACGAGGACGACGTCATCCACAAAGGGCGCGTCATCCGTGGCGCCGTCGGCCACTGCCTCATTGGCGGCGAGCTCCACACCATCCGCGCATCGAAAGCGCCGATTTACGAGAACGGCAAGATTGTCGGCCTCATCGGTCATTTCGAAGACGTCGATGCCGCTGCGCAGAAAGACGACATGAAGCGCAACCTCTTCCTGACCGACCCCGTGACAGGGCTCATGGGGTACCGCGGCATGCTGATGTCCGGCCTGCAGTACGTCGACAACTACCGCAAGAACGGCGAAGATTTCACAACGCTCGTCATCGACATCCCGGCATTTGACCAGCTCCACCAGGTACTCGACGACGATGCACAGAAAAAGCTCCTGAAGCGCATCACGGACGTCCTCACGAGCGTCATGCCGCCCTCGTCCGCCATCGCGCATATCGGCAGCTGCACGTTCTTCATCTTCCAGAAAGACATGAGCGACGACAGCTTCCACGAATGCATCACGAAGGTCACGGACGACATCCATGCCATCCACGAAGTCGACGGCTTCCCCTGCACGCTCTATCCGCATTACGCGACGGCGCACGGCTCGGAAGCGCTGAGCTTTGACGCGCTCCTCGAGCTCCTGATGGAACGCCTGAAGGACGCCAAGGAGCAGAACTACGGCCCGTCCGTCTACGTCGGCAACCGCATCGCATTCGACCGCGAGTGCTTTGATGATTTCAATGAATGTGTCGCCATCATCGACCCCGAAACATACGAGCTCGCCTACTGCAACAAGAAGGTGCTCAGCATCCTGCAGCTGCCCGAAGACATGCCGTATCAGGGTGCGCACTGTTACGAGCTCATCTACGGCCACACAGCGCCTTGTGACAACTGCCCGAAGGAACGTCTCGCGCGCGGCCGTTTCCATACGCAGCTCCATCACAACGAGTACGCGGGCTGCGACCTGCTGATGCGCAACACGCTGATCCCATGGCGCGGCAAGAGCTACATATTCGGCCTCGGCCTCGACCTCGGCGACTACGAGGCGCTCCAGAGGGAGCAGAACACCGTCGTCCAGCGCGAATCCGCTGCCAATGACGCCATCCGCGTCGGCATGCGCGACCCCGAGCCGACATCCGGCCTGCAGAAAATCCTCACGAGCTATGGCCGCCGCTTCGGCTGCGACCGCGTGCTGTTCTTCGAGGAAAAGCGCGACGACATCCGCCTCGCCTACCGCTGGGAAAGCCCGGACATCCTGCCGCTCGCGGCAGATTTCGCGCCCGTCCCGCGCCGCGAAGTCGCACATTTCTACGAGCGCTTCGCGCACAAGAACACGTTCGTCGTCCGCAACTTCCACGAATATTGGCGCAAACATCCGCAGGATGCGCCGCACATCCCGAACCTCCAGAGCGCCATCCTCTCGCGCGTGAACCTCGACGGGCAGGCATACGGCCTGCTCGAAGCCGTCAATCCGCCTGCGGAACAGATGGATGATGCCGCGCAGGTCCTCGCGACGCTTTCGCGCTTCGTCGCCATCCTGATCCGCAACCGCGACGTCATGCGCCGGCTCGACCGTGCGGGCAAAGTCGACCAGATGACGGGCATCTACAACCGCCGCGGCCTGCTCGAATCCGTCGAGCACCTGATTCCCGACGTCAGCTATGCCATCGTCTTCCTCGACGTCAACGGCCTCAAGCACACGAATGACACGCTCGGCCACAAGGCGGGCGACAAGCTCATCCGCGGCACGGCCTCCATCCTGCGCTCTGTGCCATCCGCCGCAACGTTCCGCATGGGCGGCGACGAATTCCTGCTGCTCAAGCGCATCGAAAGCGAAGACGAAGTCCCCGCGCTCCTCGAAAAGCTCCGCCAGCGCTTCCGCGACGCCGACATCAGCACCGCCCTCGGCGCCACCGTCGTCCGCGCCCCCATCGATGACATCGACGCCGCCCTCGCAGAAGCCGACGCGCAGATGTACGAAGACAAGAAAAAGCATTACGAGTCCCGCCACGAACGGGAATGAGATTTCAGACACTAAAAAAATCGGCCCCAACGGGCCGATTTTTTTAATGCTCAAAACTTCACAGCACTCAGCTTGACATGTGTTTCCCGTCCCGCCTCGACCGTCACCTTCTGCACGACGCAGCTTTTGACACCGACGAGGAACAGCATGTACTCGTCGGGATGCGGCAGGCGGCCTTCGAGTTCGAGCCGCGCTTCGCGCTCGGCACGTCCCTCGTCAAACGGCTTGCCGAACGGATCGAGATTCACGAGATAATACGTCCCGACGGGCACGTCCGCAAAGCGGTACGCCCCTTTTGGGTCGGACGGCGCAAAGTAGATGGCCGCGCCCGGCGGAATCTTTCCCTCGCGATACCAGGCCGAGATGGCAGCATCGGGAATCTTTGAAAAATCGACCGCCGTCGAAATCAGCCAGTTTTCTGCCTTGACTTCGGGCCGCGAATTCTTCGGCGCACTGACATCCCAGCTCACCGTCCCCGATCCGAGCACGGTATCCGAGCGAATCTGCATGGCCCGCTCCGTCCCCTTCACATGCGTCGAGCCCGTCACCGTGCCGGTCAGCGGCGCGGCCATCCCCGATGATACAAAGACTACGATGAGAAAGCAACTCATCGCAAAAGTTTTCCAATGCAATAACTTCAATCTCATCACCATCCATCTAATATTGACATTTGCTTATACCACAGCCCCCCTCACAGAGGGGGGACGGGCCGCGTGAGCGGCGGGGGGAGTGTCGAAGGTAGGCCCACACAAATTCTGTACTTCTTGCCTGCGAAGGTGCTTTTTATTTCACCCTCGCCAGAATTGCCACGGTCGCGAGGATGCACGCGCTCCCGAAGAAATCCATCGCCACGAAGCTCGTGCCGAACAGCACGACGGACAAGATGATGGCCGTCAGCGGCTCGACGGACGCGAGCACGCCCGCCTCGCTCGGCTGGATGTAGCGCGTGCTGCTCAAATACAGCCCGAACGCCGCAACCGTGCCGAACAGCACGAGGTAAGCGAGCGCGAACGCCGATGTCATCGTCCAGGTACCGCTCACAAGCGGCGGCTGGAGCACGAGCACCGTCGCGATGCCGCCAACGAACATGCCCCAGCCGACAATCAGCGAGGCGCGCCATTCGCGGATCATGCGCTTTGGTGCCATCGTATAAATCGCGCCCGTGATGCCAGCGCCGACGCCCCAGAGGAATGCGGGCAGCGGAATCGCCATCGTGCCGAGGTCGCCGTGCGTCACGAGGAAGAACGTGCCGAGCATCGCGAGGACGACACAGCCAACCTGCACGCCGCTCGGCGCCTTGCGATAGCGCAAGACCGTGTAGATGACCATGAACGCCGGCATGAGGTATTGCAGCACCGTCGCCGCCGCCGCATTGCCGTAGCGGATGCTCGCAAAATATGTATACGACACCGCCATGAGTCCGAACACGCCGAAAAACAGCAGCTCGACCACATTCTGGCGCAATTTCCAAACACGGAAGATGTCCCCATGATGGCTCATCGCGTCCATCGCCAGCAGGATGAGCCCGCCGAAGACGAGCCGCACCGTCACGATCCATTCCGTCGCAAACGATGCATCCTGCAGCAGGTACTGTCCGGCCACGCCGGAGCCGCCCCAGAACACGCCGCCCGTCACTGCGCACGCAATTCCCTTCTGCCGGTTTGTCATGGAATCACCTCGCTGTTACTTTTCCTCTGCTTTCTTCTTCAGCATCTCGGCAATCGGATCAAGCTCGTCATTCATGACGAACTCGATCTCGCCCTTGTCGACGGCCGTCGCGAGGTCCGGATCGATCGGCAGCTGGCAGTACGTCTCAATGCCGTACTTCTTCGCGATTTCCTCGGCATGGCTCTTGCCGAAGATATGATGAATCTTGCCGCAGTCCGGGCACTTGAAATAGCTCATGTTCTCCACGAGCGCGACGACCGGCACCTTCATGAGGTTCGCCATCGTGATGGATTTCTCGACAATCATCGCGACTTGCTCCTGCGGCGACGCCACAACGATGATGCCATCAATCGGCAGCGACTGGAACACCGTCAGCGGCACGTCGCCCGTTCCCGGCGGCATATCGACGAACATGTACTCGACCTCGCCCCAGACGACGGTCGACCAGAACTGCGTCACCGTATTGCTGATGATGGGACCGCGCCAGACGACCGGGTCCGTCGTCTTCTCGAGCAAGAGGTTCATGCTCATGACTTCGACGCCCGTGCGGCTGATGACCGGATAGAGATGCTCCGCATCGCCCGTCGCATGCTCCTTGAGGCCGAACGCCTTCGGAATGGACGGCCCCGTGATGTCCGCATCGAGGATGGCCGTCTGATACCCGGCCTGCCGCGCCTTTACAGCCATCAGTGCCGTCACCATGCTCTTGCCGACGCCGCCCTTGCCGCTCACGACGGCATAGACCTTCCCCACCTTCGACTGCTCATTCAGCGGCGCCTTGAGATCCTGCGGCGCCTGCCGCGACCCGCATGCTTCCCCGCACGCCGAGCAGTCATGGTTGCAAGTTTCTTCGCTCATGATATAAAAAACCTCCTGCTATTGCAAATTTACACATGTACCTAGTATAGCAGAAAACTCGGAGAAATGGCAGATACTATGCAAAAGAATAGCGCGTGTTCTCTTTTCTTATCATCATTTCACTGATTCGAATCACTGAAATGATTCGAATCAGTTCTTCAAAATAAAAACGGAACCCCAACTAACTGAATGAGTTCCGCTTTATACATCTTCAATTTTCACATCTCGTCTTCAAAAAACACATGCCATTTCTCAATAACAAGCTCCTTGTTGACTGACAGCCAGCTGAGAATCAGTTTCATATCTTTCGTCGGTATCCTGCTGCGATTGTGCGCAATGTGCGGGCCATCTTCCTGTATCCAGATCTTTGTGGCATTCGGTGTCGGGTCGCCTTTGCAGACATGGACATGGATGGGCTCATTCTCTTCATGCGCCCAGAAATAGATGATATAGCCAAGGAATCGAACGACCTGCGGCATCAGACAGCTTCCTTTTCTTTTACCAGCGACCAGAGAATTGATGCGTTATTTCTTGCATACTGCAACAGTTGCACAATCTCTTTTTTCGAAAAACCTGTCGCTTCTTTCACATACAGGACGGGAAGCGATGTGTCGAGCGTATCAAATCCGCCATGCCGCGGGCGTTCAAAATGAAGCGGGAGGATTTCGAGGCCGTCTTCGTTTTCCCGAGGGTCGCAATACGTCAGCGAAATATTGTCGATTTCCGAATAAAAATGACGCATGACTGCACCACCTTTCAGCACGCCTTATCCTTCCACGCCGATCTGGCAGCTTTTCATCACTTCGAGCGCCGCGGCGTGTTTTTCTGGCGTGACACCGGCGCAACAGGCGGGGTCGATGGTGATGGGAAGTTCCGGCATGGCAGCTTTGAGAAGGAGCGCGTTCGAGATGACGCAGATGTCCGTGCAGAGACCGACGAGCTCGATGCTCGCAGCTCGATGCTCGCAATCTCGCCAGCCGTATCACGCTGATGGAGCTCATGCGCGAGCATGACGCTGCCGAAGGTCGGCTTTTCATAGACCTTCGAGCCGCTTTTCTGCTGGAGCTCGGCAAGCGCAGGGACGAGCTCCCAGCCCTTCGTGCCTTTGATGCAGTGCGGTACGGGCAGATTCTTCCCTTCCTGCGTCTCGAGATAGTTCTCCGGATGCGTATCCTTCGTATAGATGATATCGCCGTCGAAGCTGCGAACCTTATCGAGCAACGTCGGCAGCATGGCCTGCGCTTCCTTCGTGCCGAGCGCCCCGTCGACAAAATCATTCTGCACATCGATGACAAGCAACATCTTCTTTGCCATAAACCTTCTCCTTTAAGCTTTTACGCCGGAATATCGACATTCGCGCCGCGGTATTTGTTGTCGGCGTCGGATTCTTTCATGTCCTGCTGATAGGGGTTTGTTTCATTATAATAGCGAA
>ONJV01000090.1 GCA_900318215.1 uncultured Veillonellaceae bacterium | reverse complement strand
GTGTCAGCAGGTAACAGCCCGTGCCCCGCCGTGCGCTCCCCTATCCCACGCGCACGTGGGGATTCGCCTCAAAATCGTCTCACGGGTGCCGTGCATAAAATCAGGAATTACTGTATACACCGCAGGTCCTTCCTCGCTTAGATCCCGCGCACGTAGCTGCGGAACTCCATGAGCTGTTCGTCGGTCATGTCGTCGAAGTAGAGGACCTCCGCGAGAGCGGCACGCTGCTCATAGAGGAAACGGAAGTCCGGCGACGAGGGAAGCGCCTCGAGCACGACCTCAGGTCTCAGGCAGCGCCTGCCGAACTTCTCGCAGAAGACGAGCCTGCGGGGCTCATACCTAACGTCGTCCCCGACCGAGCGCCAGGCGCGCACCGGCACGGCCAGCCCGTCAAAGGCCACGTACCTGTTGCCCATGTGCTCCCCCGTCTGCGCGCCGTGCGCCGCAGCCAGCGCGTCGAACGACCTCGGCGGAACGAGGACGTCGATCGCGTAGGGGGACACGTTGTTGTCGAGCCCCCACGCCATGAGCGCCGCCTCGTGCACCAAGGCGCTAGCCGTCGGGTCGACAAGGCCACAGAGGACCGCGTCGAGCTCCTCTCTCCTCATCGTCGTCACGGAAATCGCCTCACCCCGCCGAGCCCGTCGATGATGGCGCGCAGACGCGCTGCATCGACGAAGTCCTGCGGCCTCGCCGTCTGCAGGGCATCCGCGTGCAGCAGGCCGATGGTCGCCTTATGCCCGCCCACGAGACAGTAATCCACCCCGTGGGCATCAAGCCAGTCTATCATGGGGAGGAACGTCGCAATGAGCCGCTCCGCATCGCCCCTGCCTATCCTGACCAGGCCGTCACTTCCCATAGATGGCCCTCCTCTTCCTCTCGAGGCGCCTGCGTGCTCGCTCTGGGCTGTCCCCCACGCGCAGCCCCATGCGGTTGCGCTCCGTCGCGTTCCACGGCGCGAGGTAGAGGCCGACGTAGTCGATCACCTTATCCCTGCGGGAGACCGAGGGTTCGAGCCCCGCGGCCGCGAGTATCTGCGCGAGGTTGCGATACGATATGCCCTCCCCGCGGCCCGCCTCGAAGTCGAGCAGCGTGTGGGTCGACACGCCGGCCTCGCCAGCAAACTGCTCCTGTGTAAGGCCTTTCTCTGCCCTTGCCTCCGCGACGGCCCGCCCCATGACTTTCAAGGAATCGCTTACGCTCTTCTGCGGAATCATTACGATCACCTCGCATCTTCAATATATTGAAGATTATAACGAAAGAAAGCGACTCGCAAGAGCCTGCGCCTGTGTCACAGGCCCATCTCCATCCTGTAGGATTCGATGGCGTCGCGCCCGACAACGCGCTCGATCCTCGCCACGTATCTGATTTATCCCACGTATCGGCTGGTGACAGCCCGTGCCTCGCCGTGCGCTCCCCTATCTCCCGCGCATGTAGGAATTTGTCTCAAAAACGTCTCACGGCCGCCATGCATAAAACCAGGAATTCCTGTATAGCGATGCATGAGGCACGCCAAACGACTCATCTGCCTACAGACGCGACGAATCCGTTCGTCCCGATGCTGGTAGAAAAATCTGTCTAGCGCACGAGCCAAGGCACGTCACCCGACGAGGAGGCCCCCCTCGCCCGCCATGAAGTCCGCCATGTTCAGGTGGCGCACGCCCTCGCGCTCCTGGAGCAGCGGGTCGAGCGTGAAGAGGTAGCGCGGGTAGCCGTCGCGGATGTGCGAGAAGGGCCGGTACTCGCGGTCCTCCGTCGACCGCTCGGCGATGGTCATCGCCACCTGGACGTAGGCGTAGGCGTTGCGCCTACGGGCGATGAAGTCGCACTCGAACCCGCCGATGCGCCCCACGGACAGCCGGTAGTCCCGCGAGCTCAGGTAGATGTAGAGCGCGTTCTCCAGCGCCGGCCCGTAGTTGAGGCGCACATCGACGTTGCGCGCGAAATAGATGCCCGGGTCGGCGAGGTAGTACTTCTCCTCGCCGTGCAGGGACCTGCGCGACTTGAGGTCGAAGCGCGGGCACCGGTAGAGGACCTTCGCGTTCACCAGGAGCTGGATGTATGCGGCGACGGTCCTGCGCTGGACGGGGACCTTCTCGACGTTGTTGAAGTAGTCGACGATGTTGCCGAGGCTGGTCGGGGCCCCGTAGTTGTTGATCATGTAGGCCATGACGCGCTCGAAGGTGTCCACGTTGCGGATCTTGCGGCGGGCCCTGATGTCCTTCTTCACGATTTGCGCGACGACATCCTCGATGTAGCGCGCCTTGGCGTCCGGATCGTCGTAGCGCAGCGAACCCGGGAAGCCACCGTACCGCAGGTAGTCTTCGAACTCCAGGCGGGTGTCGCGGAGCTCCCTGCCGAGGAAGCGCCTCATCCCGAGGTACTCCGCGAACGACAGCGTGAACATGTCGAACTCCACGTAGCGCCCCGTGAGCTTCGTCGCCAGCTCGCCGGACAGCAGGTAGGAGTTGGACCCGGTGAGGAAGATAGAGAACCCGCCCTCGTCACGGTAGGCGTTCACCACCTCCTCGAAGCCCTCGACGTTCTGGATCTCGTCGATGAAGAGGTACGTGGGACCGCCGCCCGCAGGCCCGCCGCCTGTAAGCCGGGAGGAGATGGCCGCGTCCAGCTGGCCGGGGGTCTTGACCGACCGGAGGCCGCGCTTGTCGAGGTCGAGATAGACGATATCCCCTTCAGCGACGCCGCGCTCCCCGAGCTCCTCCGCAACGGTCTGCATGAGGCACGACTTGCCGCAGCGGCGCACGCCCGTAACGACCTTGACGAGGTCGGTATCATTCAGGAGATTGAGGATGACGTCGCCGTTCTCCACGTCGCCGAGCTTGAAATCGTACACGTCAAAGTTTTTCACGGTGGCGACCGTGATGTTTTTCTCCCCCTCGACGGTCAGCGTGTTGCCGCTGTGGGTGGATGCTTCGTCAAAGCCCATGAGCGTGGCTTTCTGCAGATTGGCTGCGGCTGCACCTTTGGCGAGGATGATCTTGTTGTCCGTCGCAATTTTGGGGCTCGCGCCGCCGACCACATTGCCCGTGATGGTGCCACCGGAGATTTTGATGACGTTGCTGGTTGCAGAGCCCTTATCGGAACTGTCGCGGAAGATGTCCATGACAACCGTGCCACCGGAGACGTCACCTTTGACCGTGCCACTGGAGATTATGACGCTGTTGCCCGTCGCGGAGCCATACCAGGAATAGCCGCCGTAGACGATGTTGTTGACCGTGCCGCCGGAGATTGTGACAGTGTTTTTCGTCACGGAACCCTTCTCGGATCGGCCGCCGTAGACCCATGCATTATTATTGACCATGCCGCCTTGGATGATCACATGGTTTTCAGAGAGGTCATCTGCCCCCCCCCGAATAGGCAGCTGCGACATCGAGCTGATATCCCCCGGAACGAATCACCTTGCCAAGAATGATGAGAGTGTTGCCGGAGGTGCTGTTCGTTTTATTCTCGTCGGTTTCTTTTGCATTCGCATCATATGTGAGGCAAGCCTTGTGGTCGGTGCCCGACGCCTCGACCTCTGTGCCCTCTTCAATCGTCACATTTTTCGCCGCCGCCATCGCCGGCGCCGCCGGCGCGCCCGACAGCAGCGCCGTGAGCACCGCCAGCGTCAGCGCCCGCTCCGCCCGGCTGCGAGGTTTGTAAATATGCGTTGTACGGTATGTCGTCTTCATGGTGTTCCACTCCTTTGTGTCATTCCTGCCTCCCCCGCTGGGGACAATGTCATGAAGTTAAGGGCCAGGCCCCCTCTAGAGGGGGCTGTCAGCGAAGCTGACTGGGGGAGTAGTTGGGGGCTGGAGACAAACAGATCTGCAGCACGTTGCTAAAGACTTTAGCAACGATTGCATTCTTGTCAGGCTATCGCATCCTACTACTCCCACCACCGCTTCGCGGTCCCCCTCCCTCCAGAGGGAGGCTGAAGTTTGAATGGCTCATCGCTTAACTTAATGACATTACCGCTGGGGGTGGCTTTCCTAGTTCCTTCTTTTTCACTTCTACCATACCATAAAATCCCCCTCAGATGGGGGAATGTGGCACGAAATGCACTTTCGTGGCACGAAATGCAGAAAACAAGAAAACGGACGAACTTCCATACCAGAAATTCGTCCGTTTTCGTCGTATTTTGTTTTTCACAGCAGCGCCAGCCCACGCCTCCCTCACCGAGGGAGGGGGACCGCGTTAGCGGTGGTGGGTGTGGCGAAGGTAGGACTTGGCAATTTATTCGATTGCATTTGCGAAGGTACGTCTTCGCAGGTGCAATCCAGCCACCCGTTCCGTCCTACCTCCGACACACCCCCAGTCAGCTTCGCTGACAGCCCCCTCGGAGAGGGAGGCCTGGATTTTTGCCGGATTTTCGCTTAACTTCAAGACATTGCTCCCTCGGTGAGGGAGGCAAAAGGTTGATTGGCTCGACGATGCCATTCAGTCAGCCAGTTTCTCTTTTATGACTTCTTCTGCTTTTTCGAGCTGCAAGTCGCTCCCCGCGCCTTTCTGCAGTTCGACGACGACGTCGGGGTCGATGCCTGTGCCGTCGATGCTGCGGCCGCTCGGGGTGTAGTATTTCGCAATCGTGAGCTTGACGGCGTCATCGTGGTACATCGGGACGACGACCTGCACGGAGCCCTTGCCGTAGCTCGTCGTGCCGACGAGCGTCGCGGCGCCCGTGTCCTGCAGCGCGCCCGCGAGGATTTCGGCCGCGCTCGCGCTGTTGCCGTCAATCAGCACGACAATCGGGTACTTGCTCGCTTCGAGGTCGGAGTCGTATTCCTGCGTCTTGCCGTTCTTGTCCACGACGGAGACGATCGGGCCTTTCGGCACGACGAGGTTCGCAACCTCGGTGCACGACTTGATGAGGCCGCCGGGGTTTTCGCGCAGATCGAGAATCAGGCCCTTCATGCCCTGCCCCTCGAGCGCCGTCAGCTGCTCCTGGAACTCCTTGCCCGTGTTCTCGGCGAAATTGCCGATGCGGATGTAGCCGAGGCCCGTGCTTTCATCGAGCATCTTGCCCGCGACGGTTTTCATCTGGATCGTCGCGCGCTCGATGGTGTAGTCCGCATCCTCTTCGCCTTCGCGATGAATCGTCAGCGTGACGTTCGTGCCGACCTCGCCGCGGATGTGCAGCGCGATTTCCTCAGGCTGGTACTCACTCGTCGGCGTGCCGTCGATGGCCGTGATTTCATCGCCCGCCTGCAGGCCCGCCTTTTCGCCCGGCGTGCCGTCCATGACGGAGATGACGGAGACTTTGCCATCTTTGAAGCCCATGTAGATGCCGATGCCGCCGAACGTGCCCTCGGTCTGATCCATGAGCTGGCCGTACATCTTCGGATCCATGTAGAGCGAGTGCGGGTCGCCGAGCGACTGCACCATGCCGCTGATGGCGCCGTCCATGAGCGCCGTATCATCGACGTCGCCGACATAGCGCGACTCGATGAAGCGCCGCACGCCGACGAAGCGCACGAGGTTCTGGATGCTGTCGCCCGTGAAGCCGAGCGCATAGCTGATGCCCGCAATCGTGATGGCACTGCCGGCAATCGCGCAGCCGAGGCCCGCGAGGATGCCGAGCAGGATTTTCTTTTTTTTCATAAAATCTCCCTCTTAGAGATAGCCGTACGGGCTCACGGGCTCGCCATTCTGGCGAACCTCGAAATGACAGTGCGGGCCCGTGGAGTTGCCCGTCGAGCCGCAATAGGAAATGGTCTCCCCCTGCGAGACCGACTGCCCCTCGCTGACGGCAAGCGACTGGTTGTGGCCGTAAAGCGTCGTGATGCCGCCGCCGTGGTCGATGATGACCGTGTTGCCGTAGCCCGAAATCCAGCCTGCATACGTGACCGTGCCGCCCTGTGCGGCGTGCACGGGGATGCCGTAGTCGCCGCCGATGTCGAGGCCGCTGTGGAAGCGCTGGTCACCCGTGATCGGGTGCGTGCGCCAGCCGAACTCGCTCGTAATCGGCCCGGAAATCGGCCAGATCATGCCGCCCGAGCCCGAGCCTCCGCCCGAAGATGGCTCCACGCGGTAGTGGCTGCCGCGAATCATGTCGGCAATCTGCTTCGATGCCGCCATGAGCTCGTCATACTGCTGGTCGAAGACGGCCTTGTCGCTCTTCATCTTCTCAATAAGCGCTTTCTGCTTCGCGACTTTCTGCTCCATGACCTCGCGCGCCGCGCGCGTCTTCTGCTCTTCTTCGGCCTGCGTCTTCTTGTCTTTCTCGAGCTCGGCCTGCCGCGTCTCGATTTCCTGCTTCTCGTCGAGCACGGTGTGCACGAGCTCGTAGTCGTCGTGAATGACGCGCTTCAGGAGATCCATGCGCGTCATGAGGTCGCCGAAATCCTTCGCGCCGAACAGCACGTCGAGGTACGAAATCTGGCCGTGCATGTAGATGTCGCGCACGCGGGTGCCGAGGCGGTCGCTCTTCTGCTCGTAATCTTTGCCGAGCACATCGAGGCGGTCGCTGTTTTCCTTCATGCGGCCTTCCGTCTCGTCGAGCGCGGCCTTGCACTGCTTGTGCTCGGCGATGGCCTTGTCCGCCTCCTCGTCGAGCTGGCGCTTGACTTCGGAGAAATTCTCGATCTGCCCCTGAATCTCGTCGCTCTTCTGCTTCTTCTGCTGCGCCTGCTGCTCGTAGCTCTTCTGCTCGTCCTCGAGGGAGGAGGCGAAAGATGTAAGCGGAGCTGCGGCAATGGCAATTGCTACAGCCAGAGCTGTAAGTTTTGTGTTCTGGAATTGCAATGGACATTCCTCCCGTCCTTAGGCCATCCCCCTCTATGAGGACAATGTCATAAAGCACGAAACCATTCAAACTTCAGCCTCCCTCTAGAGGGAGGGGGACCGCGAAGCGGTGGTGGGAGTAGTAGGATACTGAAGCCTGACAAGAATACATGCGTCTCTAAAGTCCTTTAGCAACGTTTCGCATATTTGCTTGTCTCCAGCACCCAACTACTCCCCCAGTCAGCTTCGCTGACAGCCCCCTCTAGAGGGGGCCTGTCTCTCAATGACTGTTTGTGAGAGGGCTGAAGTTTGGTTATACTTTCAAGAACCGCTTCAGCGAGAGCGCCGAGCCGAGGGCGCCGATGGCCATGCCCGTGAGCAGCAGCGCGACGGTGATATAGTTCATGGACGGGTATTGCGGCATCAGTGGGAAAAATGTCAGCGTATCCGTGATTTTTGCCGCCATCGCCGCATAGAAGCTCCGCAGCGCGACGGCCGCGATGACGCCGCCGACAAAGCCGAGCACCCTGCCCTCGAGCAGGAACGGCCAGCGGATGAACCAGTCCGTCGCGCCGACGTATTTCATGATGGCGATTTCCTTGCGTCGCGCGAACACCGTCAGCCGAATCGTATTGCTGATGATGAAGAGCGTCGCGCCCGCGAGCAGCACCATGAGCACGAGGCCGAAGATGCGGATGAGCCGCGTGATGGCGAACAGGTGCTCGATGACGTCCTGCCCGTACTTCGCTTCCTGAACGCCGTCCATGCGGTCAATGGCTTTCGCGGCCGTCTCGACGAGGTCGGGGCTCTTGACGACGACTTCGAACGAATCGGGCAGCGGGTTCTTGTCGCCGAGCGCATCCAGGAGATATTTCTGGTCGCCGAGGCGGTCTTCAAGGCGCGCTTTCGCCTCGTCCTTGCTGATGTAGCGGATGCTCTCGATGCCCTGCAACGCCTCGATGTCGGAGGCGATGTCCTTCCGGTCGTCAGCACTCAGCCCGTCCTCGAGGTAGACGCTGATCTGCACCTGCGACTCGAGCGCCGACGCCATGCGGTTCATATTGAGCACGAGCAGCAGGAATACGCCGAGCACGAACAGCGAGACAGCAACGGTACCGATGGACGCGAAACTCATCCAGTTGTTGCGCCGCAGGCTGCGGAAGACTTCCTGGATGAAATACTCACTTGTTTGCAACTTCATACCCATACCCCCCTCGCGCCTCGTCGCGCACGATGCGACCGTCCTCAATCGCGATGACGCGGCGGCGCATCGTGTCGACGATGGCCTTGTCGTGCGTCGCCATGACGATGGTCGTGCCCGCGCGGTTGATGCGCGTGAAGATGTCCATGATGTCCCAGCTCGTTTCCGGGTCGAGGTTGCCCGTCGGCTCGTCGGCGATGACGATAGCCGGGTCGTTGACGATGGCGCGCGCAATCGCGACGCGCTGCTGCTCGCCGCCCGAGAGCTGGTGCGGGAAGCATTTGTACTTGTCGCGCAGGCCGACGACGTCGAGCACGGAATTGACACTCCGCTGCATCAGGCGGCGCGGCGCCTCGATGACCTGCATGGCAAACGCGACGTTCTCAAAAACCGTCTTGTCGGGCAGCAGGCGGTAGTCCTGGAAGATGACGCCGAGCTCGCGCCGCAGATACGGCACTTCCTTGCGCGTCATCTTGCGGATGTCGTGGCCGTTGACGACGAGCTCGCCCGACGATGGCAGTTCCTCGCGGAACAGCATCTTGATGAACGTCGATTTCCCCGCGCCGCTCGCGCCGACGATGAAGACGAACTCGCCGCTCTCAATATCGACACTCGCACGGTCGAGCGCCACAGCGCCGTTGTCGTAAATTTTCGAGACGTTTCGCATATGAATCAAGGAACAGTCCTCCCTCATCATTTCGTTTTGGCCCCTTCTTTGAGGGGGCTGTCGCCGATAGGCGACTGGGGGAGTCCCCTGCACGACTGGTGAAAAAGTAGAATACAACTTTCGCGGGTGCGCATAAGAATTTCACCATCGCACCCGCGGAAGTTCTGTCTCTTTCCTCACACAATCCTACAAGGGACTCCCCCCGCCGCTCACGCGGCCCGTCCCCCCTCTGGGAGGGGGGCTCCTGTATAAGATATGCTCATTCGCCCTTGGAAGGGCTTCCGTATTTCATTTCTTTCCTGCATCCGTATCCAGCAATCCGACAGCGAGTTCCGCGCTCCGCTCGGCGAGCCCCCGCTGTTTTTTGAGCAGTGCCGCCGTGTGCTGGCGGATGGCTTTGCGGTGTTCCCATTTGTCCTGCACGGCGGCGAGGAGTTCGTCAGGCGTGACGTTTTCGAGGCTGCCGACAGGCGTCTCACCGATGGAGTCGAGGAAGCGATCAATCTTCGGGTCGTACGAGATGCCGATCATCGGCACGCCCATGACACCGGCGAAAATCAGCGCGTGAAGGCGGATGGCAATCATGAGGTCCATGTTGCCGACGAGCGAAAGGAGCTCATGCGTGCGGTATTCGCCGGGCAGCACCGTCACCTGCGCTTTCGCCGCGCCCTCGATGCGCTCCGCGATGCTTTCGGCCGCGCGGAC
>ONJV01000200.1 GCA_900318215.1 uncultured Veillonellaceae bacterium | reverse complement strand
CGGGAACGAACGCGGCATCGGCCGCGGGCGTGAGGCAGAACAGCCCGAGCGACAGCGCGGCCGCGCGCACGAGCAGGCGGGAGCGGCGGTGGAAGTTCACGGGATTCATGGTTGTCATCCTTTCGAGAGTTCATAGAATGTGATTTCATCATAACATTCTGATTCCTGTCACGCAAGAACGAGAAAGATATAAAATTTTGAAATTAAATAATATATCTTTTGTTGACAAAATACAGATGAAATCATATAATATAGTTCGAAACAAGATTACTTTTCGAAGGATGATGATCAAATGAAGACAAAATGGCTCCACAAGGCAATCCCGTTGACGCTCTCGGCAGGCATGGTGCTCGGCGTGCCTGCGATGATGCCGCAGCTCGTGCCGGAATCGTTCGTTGCGCAGGCGATTGCGTCGAAAGCGCAGCCGGCGGCGCAGGCGAAGGACGCGAGCTGGGATTTCCGCGACGGCATGGACGGCTGGAAGTACGGCGGCAAGTGGGACTACAAGGGCGAGCCGGTCATCGAGGCTTCGAAGGAGCATGGCGGCACGGTGAAGCTCGGCGTCAACTATGCGGAGAACAAGGATTCGGGCTGGTCGGAAGTCAAGCTCGAGTACGGCAAGACGCCGCTCGATGTCACGGGCGCGAATACCGTTTCGTATGACCTTTACTACCAGCCGTCAGCCATGACGGGCGGGCAGTTCAAGACGAAGGTCTATGCGAAGGATACGAAGGATGAAGAAGTCATCAACGTGGCACCTGACATCGACCTTTCGCAGGCAAAGAAGGCGGGCAAGGGCTGGAATGTCGTGCATGTCGCCGTGCAGGTGCCGGATGTGAAAGCGCCACTTTCGTATTTCATGGTCAGCATCGTTGGCAGCAATACGGATTATACGGGCGACCTCTATCTCGGCCACATGCGCGTGAATCATACGGCGGTGGCAGATGGCTATGTCGATGTGAAGACGAGCGTCCGGCCGCAGGCGAAGCTCGATGCGAAAGCTCTGCCGCTGCCGACTGTGGCACCGCTCGTGGACAAGGATGCGACGGCGCGGACGGCGCAGACGTATGCGATGCTTCGCGCGCTCGCCGCGACGGACAACGTCGCCTACGGCCACCAGAACGAGATGCACCGCAAAGTCAGTCCGCTGCCGGGACACTCCGACACGTACGACATGGTGCGCGATGACGCGGCCATCGTCGGTGTCGACGGCCTCGCGCTGACAGGCGCGGAGCTCGAACTCACGGACGCGGAGCGCGCGGCGGGCGAGACGTACAGCGCGAAGCTCGCACGTCTCGTACTGCCAGCCGTCAAGGAAGGCGCCGTTCTGACGATGAGCTGCCACATGCCGAACTTCGCCGAGGTGGCAAAGCGTCCGAAGGTGGATGGCCGGTATGATTATACGGGCTATTCGCCAAATCATACGGAGGGCGATGTCGTGCAGCGCATCCTGCCGGGCGGCGACCTGCGCGATGTCTATACGGGTTATCTCGACCTCGTGGCGGATTTCCTCAGCCGCATGCAGGCAGCGGATGTACCCGTGATTTTCCGCCCGTTCCATGAAAACAACGGCAGCTGGTTCTGGTGGGGCGCGGCGCACTGCACACCGAGCGAGTTCAAGAACCTCTATCGCTCGACGGTCGAATACCTGCGCGACGAGAAAGGCCTGCACAACCTGCTCTATGCCTATTCGCCGAATGGCCCGATTGCCGATGCGGCCGATTACGCCGCGCGCTATCCGGGCGATGCGTTCATCGACATCACGGGCGTCGACATGTATCATCGCGACCCGCAGAAAGACGACAGCTGGATGGCCGGCTTTGACAAGACGCTGACGGCCGTTGATGATTTCGCGGAGCAACATGACAAGCTCGCGGCCGTGACGGAAGCGGGCATCCTCGTCGGGAGTACCGGCGGCGCGCTGGCTAAGACGGGCAACCAGCGCCCCGACTGGTTCCGCGAAGTGCTGAAGACGGTCGCGCCGCACAAGATGGCATATTTCATGACGTGGTCGAACTTCAACGAGGGAAATTTCGACGAGCCGTATCTCGTGACGTCGAAGCGCGGCCACGAGATGGTGAACAGCTTCATCGATTTCTACAACGAGCCGCAGTCGGTTTTCGCGAAGCAGATGCCGGACGTTTCGAAAATCGCGGTCAAGACCATGCCAGCGGCCGATACCTACGGCTATCTGACATCTCCTGGCACGGCAACGCGCATCCTCTCTCCAACGACGGTTCGTGCCCGTGTGGCAGGAAAGTATCAGAAGGCGGAATTTCTGCTGAAGCGCAAAGACGGCACGGTCATCGCGACGCTGCCTGCGACGGCAGCTGGCGACGGCGTGGTCACGGGCAGTATTCCGGCATCGGCGCTGCAGGCGGCGGGCCAGATGGTCGGCACGGTCGAGCTGGCGCTCGATGGTAAGACGGCCGACAGCGTCATGGTGCTCTTCAATATGCCGGAGCCAGCAAAAGATCCGGCGCTCGTCGATGATTTCGAGAGCTATTACGACGACGGCGGCCTGCTGAAAGCGGCGTATTCGACGAACTGCGGCGCAGGCTGCACGGTCGAGCCGCTGCTCACGGCGACGCACGCAGGCGGCGAGACGGGGCTCGATTTCCATTACACCATCAATAAAGGCGGCTATGTCGGCATCGTCAGGAGCCTTGGCGGCGCGGATTGGTCATCGTATGATGCCGTGCAGTTCTGGCTGAAGCCCGACGGCCGCGGCCAGAAGCTCATCTGCCAGCTGAATTCGAATGGCGAGGATTTCGAAGTCGATCTGACGAACCTCGCGAAGACGACGCAGCCGCAGCTTGTGACGCTGCCGTTCGCGCAGTTCAAAGGCAAGAATGGCGGCACATTCGACCGCTCGGCTGTGCAGCATTTCGCAATTTACTGCAACACGATCGGCGACGAGGCGGTGGACTCGCATTTCTATTTCGATGACATCCGCGCCGTGCAGCAGGAAAAATGAAGGCACATCTTGTAAAAATGTTTCCTTTATGCTAAGATAATTCGCAGGCAAAGGCGAGGAAGAAGAGGAGTAGCTGCTTGGATGCCCCGAGAGAGGAAACGGCTGGTGGAAGTTTCTAGCAGATGGCAGCGAAGGTCGCTTCGGAGCTTTTTCTGTGAATAAGTAGCAGGAAACGCAGCATCGGCGTTATGGATGATGAGTCTCATGGGGATTCCCTGTGGGAGAAGCTAGGTGGTAACACGGAAGCAGGCGCTTTCGTCCTTCGGGACGGAAGCGCTTTTTGTTTACAGGAAGCACTGATAAAACTGAATGGAGGATTTTTGATGGCAGAGGAAGCGCAGGAAAATCTCGGGAACAACATCCCGAAGGTCTACGACCCGCAGTCGTTTGAGAAGAAATGGTACAAGTTCTGGGAGGACAACAAGTTCTTCCATGCAGAAGTCGATAAGTCGAAAAAGCCGTACAGCATGGTCATCCCGCCGCCGAATGTCACGGGCCAGCTGCACATGGGCCATGCGCTCGACAACACGCTGCAGGACATCCTGATCCGCTATCATCGCATGCAGGGCTACAACACGGTCTGGATTCCGGGCTGCGACCATGCGGGCATCGCGACGCAGGCGAAGGTCGAGGGGGCTCTGCGCGAAGAGGGAACGAATCGCTACGAGCTCGGCCGCGAGAAGTTCCTCGAGCGCGTCTGGGACTGGAAGGAAAAGTTCGGCAGCCGTATCATGTTCCAGCTGCGTTCGCTCGGCTCGTCGCTCGACTGGGATCGCGAGCGCTTCACGATGGACGAGGGCTGCTCGCGTGCCGTGCGCGAAGTGTTCGTCTCGCTTTATGAGCAGGGGCTCATTTATCAGGGCACGCGCATCACGAACTGGTGCCCGTCGTGCAACACGGCCATTTCGGACATCGAGGTCGACCATGTGACGGAGCAGGGCCATCTCTGGCACATCCGCTATGAAGTCGAGGGCGAACCGGGCAAGTACGTCGAAATCGCGACGACGCGCCCCGAGACGATGTTCGGTGACACGGGCGTCGCCGTGCATCCGGACGATGAGCGCTACAAGGACCTCGTCGGAAAGACGCTGATCCTGCCGATTGTCGGCCGCCGCATCCCGCTGTTTGCCGACGAGTATGTTGACAAGGCGTTCGGCACGGGTGCCGTCAAAGTCACGCCGGCGCATGATCCGAACGATTTCGAAATGGGACAGCGCCATCACCTCGAAGAAATCAAGGTCATCGGCAATACGGGCAAGATGCTCGAGGGCGCAGGCAAATATGAAGGCATGGACCGCTACGAATGCCGCAAGGCGCTCGTCAAAGAGCTCGAAGAGATTGGTGCGCTCGTTTCGGTCGAAGACCATGAGCACGCCGTCGGCCATTGCTCGCGCTGCCATTCGACGATCGAGCCGCTCGTCTCGAAGCAGTGGTTCGTCAAGATGGA
>ONJV01000049.1 GCA_900318215.1 uncultured Veillonellaceae bacterium | reverse complement strand
TTCACGTCGCCGGGTGCCTATGGCGCCTCCGGCTTCATGCTCTGGAAAAAGGAGGATCTGAAGCGCAATGCCTAAATTTGATATTTCCGGCCATCGCACCTGGTGGTTCCTCCTTTCGTCCATCATCATCATCGCCGGCATCGTCTGCATGGTCGTGCGCGGCTTCAACTTCGGCATCGATTTCACGGGTGGTACGATCATCGACCTGAAATTTGACCAGCCTGTCACGATTGCGGACGTCCGCACGAGCCTTGGCAAATACGGCCTCGACGGCAGCACGATCCAGCTTTCGGGTGCACAGTCCGATGTCACGGCGTCCGAAGACGTCATGATCCGCACGACGGACCTCGAAGAGGATCAGCGCAAGGAAATCATGGCGACGCTCAAAGATGACGTCGGCAGCTATACGGTGCTTCGCGAGGAAAAAGTCGGCGCGACGATCGGCGGCGAGCTCATCACGAACGCCGTCGAGGCGCTGCTGATTTCGTGGGTGCTGATTATCGCCTACGTCGCGTACCGTTTTGAATGGAAATTCGGCGTCGCGGCCGTGCTCGCACTCGTCCATGACATCCTCATCGTGCTCGGCGTCTTTGCGCTGACGCAGCGGCAGATTGATTCGTCGTTCATCGCGGCGCTCTTGACGATTGTCGGTTATTCCATCAACGATACCATCGTCATTTTTGACCGCATCCGCGAAAACCTCAAGCTCCACTTCCGTCGCGGCGGCGACATCGACGTCCTCGTCAACACGTCGATTTACCAGACGCTGACGCGTTCGCTCTACACGGTCTTCACGGTCATGTTCACGACGCTCGCGCTGTACTTCTTCGGCGGCGAGACGACAAAGGACTTCGCGTTCGCACTGCTCGTCGGTTTCGGCTGCGGCTGCTACTCGTCCATCTTCATCGCGAGCCCGCTCTGGGTCACGTTCCGCAGTTGGGCAGAAAAGAAGCACGCGGCGAATGTTGCGGCAAAGTAAAAAGAAAATATCAAGGTGGCTGCCGTCAGGCAGCTGCTTTCTTTTAGGAGCAAAAACAATATGATCAAACGTTGGAACATCCTGCCCGATGCGGGCACGGAGGCGCAAGCACTGGCGAAGGCGCTCGGTGTATCAGATGTGCTCGCGCGGCTGCTCTGGAACCGCGGCCTGCGGACGGTCGACGACGCGCAGCGCTTCCTCGACCCCGAGCATCTGCAAGACTTCTATGACCCGTTCCTCATGAAGGACATGAAGGAGGCCGTCGCCCGCATCGCGAAGGCCATCGAGGGCGGCGAGCATATCACGGTCTATGGCGACTACGACGTCGACGGCATGACGTCGTCGGCACTGCTCTGCACCTGCCTGCGTGCGCTCGGCGCCGATGCCGACATCTACATCCCTGACCGCTTCCGCGAAGGCTATGGCTTCAACCGTGCGGCGCTCGAAAAGATTGCGGAAACATCGTCTCTGCTCGTTTCCGTTGACTGCGGCATTTCTTCGGTCAAGGACGTGGCGGGCCTGCAGGGAAAGCTCGACATCGTCGTGACCGACCACCATCTGCCGGGCGATACATTGCCGCCCGCCTGCGCCATCGTGAACCCGCATCGCGAAGATGATATGTATCCTGACAAGAACCTCTGCGGCGTCGGCGTTGCGTTCAAGCTTTGCAACGCGCTTTCTCTGACGCTCCGCCACGAGCCGTGGGAGCAGGGGCTCGAACTCGTCGCGCTCGGCACGGTCGCCGACATCGTGCCGCTCTTGGGCGAAAACCGCAAAATCGTGCGCCTCGGCCTCGCACGCATGGCAGAGACGCAGAACGTCGGCCTGCGCGCGCTCATGGATGTCGCGGGCGTTGATCCCGCCGCCGTCACGGCTGAGCAGGTCGGCTTCCAGCTCGCGCCGCGCCTCAATGCCGCGGGCCGCATGGCGACGGCCAGGCTCGGCGCCAGGCTGCTCCTGACGCAGGACGCCGCCGAGGCGCAGGAGCTCGCTGACCGTCTCAATGCGCTGAATCAGGAGCGTCAGGCCGTCGAGCAGGACATCCTCGCGCGCGCCGAAGAGCAGCTGGCAGGGGAGGACATGGAACAGCTTCCCGCCATCGTGCTTGCGGGTGAGGGCTGGCACTCGGGCGTCATCGGCATCGTCGCGTCGCGCCTTGTCGAGACATATTACAAGCCCGTCATCCTGCTCTCCATCGACGGCGGCATGGCAAAAGGCTCGTGCCGCAGCATCGATGGCCTTCACATGCATGACGCGCTTGCGGCCTGCGCGGAGCACCTCACGCAGTTCGGCGGCCATGCACAGGCCGCGGGATTGTCGCTTCGGACGGCCGACATCCCCGCGTTCCGTGCGGCGTTCTGCGCCTATGCGAAAGCGCACCTTTCCAAAGAAGACTACACGCCGGTCGCGCGCATCGAGTTCGAGATGCAGCCGCTCGATGTCACGCTTGACCTCATCGAGGAGATTGCGCGTCTCGAACCGTATGGCGAGGGCAACCCGAAGCCGCTGTTCGGCGCACGCAATCTGCGCGGCGAGGGGGCGCGCGCCATCGGCAAAGACCGCACGCACCTCAAATTCTTCCTTTCGGGGCGCGAACAGTCCATCGAGATGCTCTGGTGGAGCCATGCGGCCCTCGCGGGCCTCGTCAACGCCGAACCGCTCGACATCGTCTACAAGCCATCCATCAACGAATGGCAGGGCAGCCGCCGCGTGCAGGCCATCGTCGACAGCCTGCGCCCGGCCGAATCCGCGCGCATCTATCCCGACCGCGCCGCGCTCGCCGACCTCTACCGCTTCCTGCTTTCGCGGCAGAAAAAGGGCGGGGACCTGCCGCTCGACCCCGTCCGCCTCGTGGCGCTCTTCGAGCAGGACATGGGGCGCCACATGGCGCTTTACACGCTCAAAGAAGGCCTGCGCGTCTTCACGGAGCTCCATCTCCTCGTCACGACGCTCGCCGAAGGCACCTGCCACCTCGTCCCGCCCGCAGGAAAGCTCGACCTCATGGCGTCGGAAAGTTTCCGGACGCATCAGAGCCTTTCGTGAGAGAAATCCTCTCAGACCCGTTGTCAACCTTGATTCCATGCGGTATACTAGATTTTATACGAGCAAACGAGAATCATGAAAGCGAGGGATGGTACCATGCAGAGCATCGACAAAGAACCGGTGACCATCGAAACCATCATCAATGAAGTCAAGAGCTACCAGCCGAAGGCGAACCTCCGCCTGATCCAGAGGGCCTATGAGCTCGCCCTATCCGCGCACAAGGGGCAGAAGCGCGTCTCGGGCGAGGAGTACATCATCCACCCGCTCCACGTCGCCCAGATTCTCACGGAGCTCCATATCGACGACATCACGATCGCGGCGTCGCTCCTCCATGATGTCGTCGAGGACACGATCTACACGACGGAACAGCTCGAGCAGATGTTCGGCAAGGAAGTCGCGGAACTCGTCGACGGCGTGACAAAGCTCTCACGCATCAAGTACAAGTCGCGCGAGGAGCAGCAGCTCGAGACGTACCGCAAGATGTTCCTCGCGATGGCAAAGGACATCCGCGTCATCATGATCAAGCTCGCGGACCGCCTGCACAACATGCGCACGCTCAAATACATGCCGCGCGAGAAGCAGCAGCGCATCGCGAAAGAGACCATCGAGGTCTACGCGCCGCTCGCGAACCGCCTCGGCATTTCGAACATCAAATGGGAGCTCGAAGACCTCTGCCTGCGCTACCTCGAGCCCGAAAAATACTATGACCTCGTCGAGAGCGTCAAGCAGAAACGCCAGGAGCGCCAGGCCTTTATCGACGACGCCATCGTGCAGATTCGCGAAAAACTCAAAGAGGCGAAGATCAAAGCTGAGATTTCCGGCCGCGCCAAGCACTTTTATTCTATCTATAAGAAGATGAAGCGCGACAACAAGGACATCAGCGAAATCTACGACCTCTCGGCTGTGCGCGTCCTCGTCGATACCGTCAAGGACTGCTATGGCGTGCTCGGCGTCATCCACGCCATGTGGAAGCCGATTCCGGGCCGTTTCAAAGACTACATCGCCATGCCGAAGTCGAACGGCTACCAGTCGCTGCACACGACGGTCATGACGAAGGGCTACCCGCTCGAAATCCAGATCCGCACGTTCCAGATGCACCAGGTCTCGGAATACGGCGTCGCGGCGCACTGGAAGTACAAGGAGCAGGGCAAGGGCGCCGTTGCGGGCAGCGAGATGGATCAGAAGATGAGCTGGCTACGCCAGATGGTCAATCTCCAGCAGGAATACAGTGACCCGCGCGAGTATTTCGAGGCGCTCAAAGTTGACATCTTCTCTGACGAAGTCTTCGTCTTCACGCCGAATGGCGACGTCATCGACCTGCCGAAAGGTTCCATCCCGATTGATTTCGCCTATCGCATCCACACGCAGGTCGGCCACCATTGCGTCGGCGCGAAAGTCAACGGCAAGCTCGTGCCGCTCGAATACAAGCTCAAGAACGGCGACATCGTCGAGATCGTCACGAACAAGTCAAACAGCGGCCCGTCGCGCGACTGGCTCAACATCGTCGCCTCGGGCGAGACACGAACGAAGATTCGTTCATGGTTCAAGAAAGAGAAGCGCGAAGAAAACATCACGCGCGGCCTCGAATACCTCAAAGAAGAAGCGAAGCACCTCGGCTATGACACGCATGACCTCCTGAAGGAAGGCCGCCTGCAGCAGGTCGCCGAAAAGATGAACATCCCGAGCGAAGAAGACCTGCTCGCGGCCATCGGCTATGGCGGCGTCACGATGCATGGCGTGCTGACAAAGCTCATCGAGCTCTACAAGAAAGAACTGCAGGCCGCCACGCCGCCCGATGTCTCGGCCATCCTCTCGAAGCTCAAGACGCCGACGGGCAGGGCGGGCAAGAAATCGAAGTCGAGCCATGGCGTCCTCGTCGAAGGCGAGAGCGGTCTGCTCGTCCGCCTCGCGAAATGCTGCAACCCGATTCCGGGCGACCCGATCACGGGCTACATCACGCGCGGCCGCGGCGTCTCCGTCCATCGCGCCGACTGCCCGAACGTGCTGCAAGGCTCGGATTCCGACCTTTCGCGCATGATCGAGGTCAGCTGGGACATCGGCCTCGATAAGGATTACACGGTTGAAATCGAAATCATCTGCAACGACAAGGTCGGCGTGCTGCAGGAACTTTTGGCCGTACCGTCCGAGATGAAGCTCAACATCTCGTCCGTCAACGCGAGCCCGAACCGCAGCAACAAGACCTCGACCGTCCGCATGAGCCTTTCCGTGCAGAATGCGGCGCAGGTCCAGCAGGTCATGACGAAGCTCCGCCGCCTCAAAGACGTCTTCAGCGTCGCCCGCGCCATGGGGAGCGCTTCGAACTGAGCCCGTGTTTGTTTTTTTACATCGTTTTTGTTATAATATTGGTATTTGAGATTTCAGCCAATCCTTGCACAAAGGGGATAGATATCGTATGGCACAGACATATACCATGGAAGACCTCAAGCAGAAGCTGCAGGAGCGCCAGCACAAGATGACGCCGCAGCGCCAGATCGTCCTGCAGATCTTCCTCGACCATCCGGGCGAACATCTCTCGGCAGAGGACTGCCACGACATCCTGCGCGAGCGGAAAGCCGAGATCGGCCTCGCGACCGTCTATCGCACGCTCGAACTGCTTTCGGACCTCGGCGTCTTGCAGAAGATGGAGTTCGGCGATGGATGCAGCCGCTATGAAGTCAACACGACCGACCCGAAACGCCACCATCACCATCACCTGATTTGCACGAAATGCGGCAAGGTCGAAGAATTTGACGAGGACATGCTCGAAGACCTCGAGGCGGACATCCTCAAAAAATGCGGTTTCAAGACGCTCGACCATCAGGTGAAATTCTACGGAGTCTGCAAGGAGTGTCAGGAACGCGGTGAAGATTGAGACGTTGACGATCAATGACCATCAGGAAGTTGTCGTCAAAATCACGAAGGAGGTGCTGAACCTCTTCAAAATCGAGGTTGCGGGCCCATGCTTTGACGCGGACTTTGCACAGCTCTCCGTCGTGCATCGAAAGCTGCCACCACTTGCGAAAGCGCAGGGCGGCAATGGCTGCGTGCGCGCTGAAACGCTGCTTTATGCATACCACCCCGATGGCACGGAAAGCTGCTATCGCGAGGCGGGGCAGGGAGCCCCGGATGAACGCGAAAGCGCGGCCTATCACCGGCTGTTCAAGCGCAATCTCTACCGTATCTTTCTCCAGCATTTCGCGATGCTGCCCGCGCCATGGGGCATCCTCCACGGCGTGCGGCCGACAAAGATCGTGCATCGCTGGCGGCAGGGCGGCATGGACGAGGCGGGCATCATCGAGCGTCTCATGGACGACTACGACTGTGGTCGCGAAAAGGCAGAACTCATCACCCCGATGGCGTTCCGCCAGGTGCCGTTTCTTGAGACGTCGGATGAAAAGACCGTCAGCATCTATGTCGGCATCCCGTTCTGCCTGACGCGCTGCCTCTACTGTTCGTTCCCATCGAACATCCTGCCGGGCGAAAAGACGCTGCGGAAATTCATGGAGGTTTTTGCCAAAGACCTCGCGGCCGTCCAGCAGGCGATTGCAAAATACGGCTTCCGCGTCCAGAACATCTACGTCGGCGGCGGCACGCCGACGAGCCTGCCCGATGCGTATTTTGACGAAATGCTCCAGAGCGTCTGCGATGCGTTCTGGAACGAGGACATCGCAGAATTTACCGTCGAGGCCGGACGTCCCGACAGCATGTCGGCGGCGAAAGTCGAGACGATGAAACGCCTCCATGTCACGCGCGTCAGCGTCAACCCGCAGTCCATGCAGCAGAAAACGCTCGACCGCATCGGCCGCCGCCATACGCCGGAGCAGGTCGAAGAGATGTTCCACGCCTTGCAGGTAGCGGGCATTCCGCACATCAACATGGATGTCATCCTCGGCCTGCCAGGCGAGACGGCCGACGATGTGCGCGACACGATGGAAAAGATCACGGCGCTCGGCCCCGACGACATCACGCTCCACGCCCTCGCCATCAAGCGCGGCTCGCGCCTCCAGAAGATGATGGAGGAACAGCACGTCGAGCTGCCGAGCGACGAAGAGACGCGCAAGATGTCGGAGGTCGCGCTCGCGGCGGTCAAAAAGGAAGGCATGCGGCCCTATTACCTTTACCGCCAGGGCTACCAGAGCGGCGACCTCGAAAACATCGGCTGCTGCAAGCCCGGCGCCGAGGGCATGTACAACATCCAGATCATGGAAGAACACCAGACCATCCTGGGCATCGGCGGCGCGGCGGCTACGAAAGTCGTCGACTGGCGCAACCACTGCCTGCGGTCGGCGTTCAACGCAAAAGATTTGAAAACATATCTGAGGGATATTGATCTCTATATTGAAAAACGAGCAAACCTGCTCGAACGTATTTATGGAAATGAAAACGAGGGGGACAAGCCATGCTGACAAATGCACCGCGCGGCACGAATGACATCCTGCCCGACAAGGTCGGGGAGTGGAACTACGTCGAGGGCAAGATTCGTGATCTTTGCCGCCGCTATGGATATGAGGAGATCCGCACGCCGATGTTCGAGCATACGGAGCTCTTCCACCGCGGCATCGGCGAAGGCACCGACGTTGTCGACAAGGAGATGTACACGTTCGAAGACCGCGGCGGCCGCAGCATCACGCTCCGCCCCGAAAACACGGCGTCCGCCGTGCGCGCGTACCTCCAGAACAAGCTCTATGGCGACAGCTCGCTCGTCAAGCTGTTCTATATCGGCTCGATGTTCCGCTATGACCGTCCGCAGGCCGGCCGCATGCGCGAATTCCACCAGTTCGGCATCGAGGCGCTCGGCGAGGAAAATCCCGCCGTCGACGCCGAGGTCATCCTCGTCGCCATTGACTTCCTGAAGTCGCTCGGCCTCAAAGACCTCGCACTCAGCCTGAATTCTGTCGGCTGCCCGAAGTGCCGTCCGGCGTACCGCAAGGCGCTGCAGGACTATTTCCGTCCATATCTTGACGAACTCTGCGACGACTGCAAGAGCCGTTTCGACCGCGCCCCGCTTCGCATCCTCGACTGCAAAGTCGATGCCGACAAGCCCTTTATGGCAGGTGCGCCGAAAATCACGGACTGCCTCTGCGATGAGTGCAAAGAGCACTTCGAGAAAGTTCAGTCGTATCTGACGGAAGCCGGCGTCTCATTTACGCTCGACCCGCGTCTCGTGCGCGGCCTCGACTACTACACGAAGACGGCGTTTGAAATCAAATACGCGCCGCTCGGCGCCCAGAGCGCTGTGGCTGGCGGCGGCCGCTATGACGGCCTCATCGAGGAAATCGGCGGCAAGCCGACCCCGGCCGTCGGTTTCGCGACCGGCCTCGAGCGCGTGCTGCTGGCCCTTGAAAAGCAGAACCTCGTGCCGCCCGCAGACGAACACACCGACGTCTTCGTCGTCGCCCTCGGCGACGCCGCGCAGGCGCCCGCCTTCAAGCTCCTCGAAGACTGCCGCCACGCCGGCCTCACCGCCAACATGGACTACGCTGGCCGCAGCATGAAAGCTCAGATGAAGCAGGCGAACAAGCACCACGCCAGATACGCCCTGATCCTCGGCGAAGACGAAGTAGCAAACGGCACCGTCCAAGTCAAGGACATGGAAAAGAGCGAACAGAAGAGCGTGGCGCTTGAGGATGTGATTGGAGTATTGATGAAGTAAAAGCTCGCGAACATGGGCTCTCTCGCGTGGTCCGGCGGGGGCTTCCAACGGAAACAACGCTGCTTCGGACTTGCAAGGCGGTAAAACGCAGTTTTTGCGTACAGATTGTTCCGATGTGCAACGCAGAAATGACCTGCCGTCCGAACAGCTAAAAGTTTCCTTTTGAAAGCCCCCGCCTCCCCGGAGAAACAACGGGGCACGCGCCCACATTCTTTCGTGGGGAGAGCAAAACTTCTTGCGAGGAAAGGCTCGTCATATGACACCGCGTGACAAGCACTGGCTTCGGGAAGACGGGGGCTTTCTCTTGGAAAATTTTTACACGCGAAGCGCGTACTTTTTTCCAAGAGGAAGCCCCGTCTGACAGCGAATAAGTGCCAATCTTCGCGGGTCACTCATATATGTAATTTCATTTTTTGAGGTGATATATTTTCATGGAAACATTACAAGGCATGAAGCGCGACCACCATTGTGGCGAGCTTCGCAAGACGGACGTGGGGACGGAAGTCGTCCTCTGCGGCTGGGTGTCGCGTCGCCGCGACCACGGCGGACTCATCTTCGTCGACATGCGCGACCGTTCGGGCTTTGTCCAGGTCGTCTTCGATGAAGCGGCCATGAACGAGGGCACGTTCCACAAGGCGGAATCCCTCCGCAACGAGTTCTGCATCGCCGTCCGCGGCACGATCCGCGCGCGCAGCGAGGAGACCGTCAACCCGCACATCGATACGGGCGAGATCGAAGTCGTCTGCACGGAGCTTCGCATCCTCAACAAGGCCAAGACGCCTCCTTTCTACATCCAGGATGGCGTTGACGTCGATGAGAAAGTCCGCCTGAAGTACCGCTACCTCGATCTGCGCCGCCCGGAGATGCAGAAGAACATCATCCTGCGTCACCGCGTCACGAAGATCATGCGCGACTACTTCGACCGCAACGGCTTCCTCGAAATCGAGACGCCGATGCTCTGCAAGAGCACGCCGGAAGGCGCGCGCGACTTCCTCGTGCCGAGCCGCGTCAACCCGGGCGAATTTTACGCCCTGCCGCAGTCCCCGCAGATCTTCAAGCAGATTCTGCAGGTTGCCGGCTTCGAAAAATACTTCCAGATTGTCCGCTGCTTCCGCGACGAAGACCTGCGCGCTGACCGCCAGCCGGAATTCACGCAGCTCGACATCGAAATGTCGTTCATCAGCCAGGAAGACATCCTGACGATGATGGAAGGCATGATCAAGGAGCTGTTCCAGAAGGCCATCGGCCGCGACATCCCGACGCCGTTCGAGCGCATGGAGTGGGATACGGCCATGGACAAATACGGTTCCGACAAGCCGGACCTGCGCTTTGACATGCCGCTCATGGACATCAGCGAGTACGTCAAGGGCTCGACGTTCAAGGTTTTCAACTCCGTCATCGAAAATGGCGGCATGGTCAAGTGCATCAAGGTGGACGGCTACGCCGATATCCCGCGCCGCCGCCTCGACGACCTCGTCAAGTTCGTCCAGATCTATGGCGCAAAAGGCCTTGCCTGGATTCAGTACGCCGAAGAGGGCATCAAGAGCCCGTTCAAGAAATTCTACGACGATGCGACGTTTGCAAAGATCGCCGAAGCTACGGGCGCCAAGACCGGCGACCTGCTGCTCGTCGTCGCCGACAAGCGCCTCGTCGTTGACACGGCGCTCGGCCAGCTCCGCCTCGAAATGGGCAAAGAGCGCGGCCTGATTGACCCGGATGCCCTGCGCTTCCTCTGGGTCGTCGACTTCCCGATGTACGAGTGGAGCGACGAAGAGAACCGCTGGAAAGCCATGCACCATCCGTTCACGGCACCGCGCGACGAAGACATCGAGTACCTCAAGAGCGACCCGGGCCGCGTCAAGGCGAATGCCTACGACATGGTCCTCAACGGCGTCGAAATCGGCGGCGGCTCGCTCCGTATCTACAACGCGGAACTCCAGGAGAAAGTCTTCGAGTCCCTCGGCCTCACGCCGGAGCAGGCGCATGAGAAGTTCGGCTTCATGATGGATGCGTTCCAGTACGGCACGCCGCCTCACGGCGGCCTCGCCTTCGGCCTCGACCGCCTCGTCATGCTCATGGCGAAGCGCGACAGCATCCGCGATGTCATCGCGTTCCCGAAGAACCAGAGCGCAAGAGACGTCATGAGCAACGCGCCGTCGGAAGTCGATCCGAAGCAGCTGAGAGAGCTGTCGATTCGCACGGCTGTTGCAAAGAAAAAAGAAGAAAAATAAACAGAGTTTGGCGCACGCGAAGTTTGGCGTGTGCTCGCATTCGAAAGGGGGCTTCCCCTCGGAAAAAGTACGCGCTTCGCGTGTAAAAATTTCCGAGGGAAAGCCCCCTTCCTCCTGAAGAATACAAAGTTGCCTCGCGTGCTCAAACGAGGGGAGGGCGGAGCTGGTACGAATAAGAGACGACGTACACAGATGGGGAGTTCGAACGACGCTGTCCTCCCTCTCGCAAATGTTGAGGACGCGAGGCACGATGCGGCTTCGGGAAGGCGGGGACTTCCAAAAGGGAACTTTTAGCTGTAAGGAAACGGAAAAAATCGAGGTAGTGCGATGTGAACTAATCGCTTCATAGTCCGTCGAGCCCCGACAGGCCGTGTCAGCGTTGTTCCCGTTGGAAGCCCCCGCCTTCCCGCGAGCGAGAACAACTCTTTGCGAGCTCACATCCTTGCATTTTTCCCATCCTTATCGTATAATAAAAGTGCATAAGGAGCAAAAAGGTCCATCGGTTATCGATCACCGGAAAAAGGCCCCTGCGGGTTTGGTCACCTGCAGGGGCCTTTCTCTGCGCCATCATTGACTGGTCAGGTCAATGGTACGCACGGGTGTTAATGCTGCCAGTGATGGATGATGTATTCGGTCAGCAGGTTGGCGATGACGCCCGCCAGAATCCCGATGACCAAGGTCGCAAAAAGGTCCATCGATATCACCTCCCTCCTATGAGGTAGAGGCAGCGCTTTCAGTATACCAGAGACCATCAGAAAAATAAATGTTTGCTTCTTCTGTCATTTGTGCTAAACTTTATAGATATGATTCCAGAACAAACGAAGGGGGCAACCCTATATGGCACAGAAAGTTGATATTCTCGGCGTCCCGGTCGATGCTGTGACGATGACAGAGGCCGTCACGCGCATCGAGGGATTCATCAAAGAAGGGCAGCCGAAGCTTGTTGCGACGGCGAATGCCGAGATGCTTATGCGCGCGACGCATGACAAGGAACTCAAGAACATTCTCTGCAGCGCCGACATGGTCACGCCGGACGGCGCGGGCACGGTCTGGGCCGCGCATCACCTCGGCCACGAAATGCCCGAGCGCGTCGCAGGCTACGACATGGCGCAGGAGCTCATGCGCCTCGCGCCTTCGCGCGGCTACCGTCTCTATTTCTTCGGCTCGGCACCCGGCGTTGCCGAAAAGGCGAAGGAAAAAGCCGAAAAGCTCTACCCAGGAATCGAGATCGTCGGCACGCGCAACGGCTTCTTTACGGAAGAGGACGAGCCTGCTATCGTCTCGAAGATCCAGGCGGTGCATCCCGACATCCTGCTCGCAGCGCTCGGCGTGCCGAAGCAGGAGAAGTGGCTCCAGAAATACAAGGACGTGCTCGGCGTGCCCGTCTGCATCGGCGTCGGCGGCACGTTTGACGTCATGGCCGGCGTCATGAAGCGCGCACCGCGCTGGATGCAGCGCGCCAAGCTCGAATGGCTGTTCCGCGGCATGATGCAGCCGAAACGCGCCGGCCGCCTGCTCGCGCTCCCGAAATTCGTCTTCAAAGTCCACGCCTCGCGCCACTGAACCGCCGAAAAGTAGACAAACGAAAAAGAATCTACTATAATAGTTGAGACTGAATTGAACGTATGCCGGGAGGTATTTTGTGACCATCGTAAGAGAAGGCTATCCCTTCATCGGTACCTGTTTCGCGCTGGCGGTGCTCCTGGGCTTCGGCCTGCATCCGTATGCCGCCGCCGTCCCCCTCGTCCTCATGTGCTATTTCTGCTATTTCTTCCGAAATCCGCACCGGACGATCCAGAAGGACGCGAGCGCCATCCTGTCGCCAGCCGACGGCACGGTGCAGGAGGTCGCGGAGCTCGACCATGACCCCGACGAATTCGTCAGCGGCCCGTGCAAGAAGGTCGTCATTTTCATGTCGGTCTTCAACGTCCACGTCAACCGCAGTCCGATGGATGGCGACATCCAGCTGCAGAAATACTTCTGCGGCCGGTTCCGCCCCGCCTACAAGGACGAGGTTGGTTTCGAAAATGAGCATCATCTCATCGGCATCGAGAAT
>ONJV01000221.1 GCA_900318215.1 uncultured Veillonellaceae bacterium | reverse complement strand
GATGAAGTCCGTGCGCGAAACGGCGAGGAAGCCGCCGACGAGCGTGTAGAAGACGACGGAGCCCGCGCCGAGGAAAATCGCGTACTCGTAGGGGATGCCGAAGACCGTCTCGAACAGGCGGCCGGCCGAGACGAAGCCCGACGACGAATAGATGACGAAGAAAATCAAGATGAAGATGGCGGGCACGATGCGCAGCAGCCCCGAGTGGTCGTCATAGCGGTTCTGCAGGAACTCCGGCAGCGTCAGCGCGTTGTCGGCGAGCTCCGTGTACTTCCTGAGGCGGGCGGCGACGAAATGCCAGTTCGCCCAGGTGCCGATGGCGATGCCGACGGCAATCCAGCCTGCATTGAGGCCCGCGAGGTACGCGAAGCCCGGCACGCCCATGAGCATCCAGCCGCTCATATCGGACGCCTCGGCCGAAAGCGACGTGACCCAGGCACCGAGCTTGCGGTTGCCGAGGAAGTAGTCGCTCATGTTGCGCGTGCGGCGGTAATAGTAGACGCCGATGCCCATCATGAGGCCGATGTAGAGCACGAAGGTCGTGATGATCGTGATATCATGTGTCAAAGAGAGCACTTCCTTTTCGATTGGTATAGGAGAGATACCGTTTCATTATATAGGAAAAAGGCGGCCTCGTGCAACAAAAAAATACTTGCAATTTGCAAGATGTTCCTGTATAATACCATAGGTTTGAGAAAAAGTCGGACGCAGGACGTGCAGAACGCGCACAACTGCGCCCTTTTCGTGTGTAAAAACCTCCGGAGGTAGTAGAATATGAACAACTATGATGTAATTGTAGTGGGCGGCGGCCCGGCCGGCGTCATGACGGCGTATGAGCTCACCCTGAAGAAGCCCGGGATGAAGATCCTCGTGCTCGAGAGCGGCAAGGACATCTATCATCGCGTCTGCCCGATTTCGGCGGGCAAGGTCAAGAGCTGCATCGGCTGCCAGCCGTGCAGCATCATGCGCGGCTTCGGCGGCGCAGGTGCGTTCTCCGATGGCAAGTACAACTTCACGACGAAGTTCGGCGGCTGGCTCAACGAGTACCTCGACGATGCGACGGTCATGGAGCTCATCCACTATGTCGATGACATCAACATGAAGCACGGCGCGCCGGTCAAAGTCTTTACGACGAAAGGCTCCGACATCGGCAAACGTGCGCTCGACCACGACCTGCATCTCCTCGATGCGAGCGTGCGCCATCTCGGCACGGAGAACAATCTCCGCATGCTTGAATCGACGTATGAATATCTGAAGGAAAAAATTGAGTTCCGTTTCGAGTGCCCCGTCGCGCATATCGAATCGAACGGCAAGGGTGACAACGCTGTCGAGCTCGCCAATGGCGAAAAGCTTGCGGCAAAATACCTCGTCGTCGCGCCGGGCCGTGCGGGTGCCGAGTGGTTCAGCAACGAGTGCGACCGCCTCGGCCTCGAGCAGGAAAACAACCGTGTCGATGTCGGCGTGCGCGTCGAAGTGCCCGACGAAGTCTGGAACGACATCACGAGCCAGGTCTACGAGGCGAAGCTCGTCTACCGCACGAAGCGCTACGGCGATTTCGTCCGCACGTTCTGCATGAATCCGCACGGCCATGTCGTCATGGAGAACACGGACGGCATCGTGACGGTCAACGGCCATTCGTACAGCGACCCGAAGCTTCAGAGCCACAACACGAACTTCGCGCTGCTCGTCTCGAACCACTTCACGGAGCCGTTCAAGGAGCCGCACCAGTACGGCAAGCGCATCGCGTCGTTCTCGAACATGCTCGGCGGCGGCATCATCGTGCAGCGCTATGGCGACCTCATCAAAGGCCGCCGCACGAACGCGCACCGCATGGGCAAGAGCTTCACGAAGCCGACGCTCGCGGCGACGCCGGGCGACCTCTCGCTCGTGCTGCCGAAGCGCCATCTCGACAACATCATCGAGATGATCCAGCAGCTCAACTACATCGCGCCGGGCATGACGAATGATGACACGCTGCTCTACGGCGTCGAGGTCAAGTTCTACAGCTCGCGCGTCGTGCTGTCGAAAGAGCTCGAGACGAAATTCCAGAACGTCTTCGCCATCGGCGACGGCGCCGGCGTCACGCGCGGCCTCTCGCAGGCCGGCGCGAGCGGCGTGTACGTCGCGCGGACGATTCTTTCCCGCGAGAAATAAATAAGCAAGAGGGGTCTGTTGCGAGTTTTGTTTCAAACTTGCAACAGACCCTTTTTGCATTACATGGGATGGTCTTGCAGGGCATCGTATCCTTCTTCGCCGGTCCGGATCTTGACGACGTTGTCCATCGAGGAGATGAAGATTTTGCCATCGCCGTATTTTCCCGTGTAGAGGACGTTCTTGGCGACATCGACGATGGTTTCGGGCGGGATTTTCGAAATGACGAGGTCGCATTGGATTTTCGGCAGGAGCTTGGATTCGATGGTCGTGCCCGTGTACATGCCGTTATGGCCTTTCTGGAGGCCGTAGCCGAGCACGCGCGTGACGGTCATGCCCGTGATGCCGATGGATTCGAGCGCCGTCATGAGCGGGTCGAAACGCGATTCGCTCGTGATGATGCGGACGTGGTAGATGCGCGGCCGCTGCGAGGGGAGCGAGGTCTGCGGGATGGTCGGCGGCACGGCAGAGGCGTTCCCGTCATCGGGCGGTTCGGGCGCAGGGGCGCCATGAAATTCGGGACGGGCGTTTTCCGGCCAGGTCGGGCACATCACGGTTGCGCGGCCTTCCAGCGTGTCGAGGAGCTTGTGCAGGAGCTTGATGCAGGTCGTCTTCATCGTGGTTCATCCTTTCTTCAGGGGGATTCCGTCATGCTTCAGCACGCGGCGCGGCGTTCGGGGGCGTCGGCGCGGATTGCGGATGGCGGCAGAGGTAGTAGAGCGGATCTTCCATCGCCATGACTTTCGAGAGCGGCACGCGGTGGAAGATGGAGATGTGGAGCCGCTTCCGCACCCAGACATAGGCGTAGATGGCGAGCAGCAGCGTCGAGACGCCTGTGATGGCGAAGATTTCGAGACGTTCCGAAGGATCAGGCGAGATGTGCCAGATCATATAGAGCGTGCCGACAATCGCAAAGAGCTGGAGCACGGGATAGCCGGGGACGCGGTACGTGCGTGGCACCTGCGGCGCGCTCCGGCGCAGCACCATGACGTTGATGTGCGAGACGATGTAGGAAATCATCCAGAACAGCGAGGCGGCGAGAATCAGGAACTGGATGGCGTCGCCGCTCGAAAGCCCTGTCGCCTCGATGAGAATCGTGAGGATGCCGAGGAGCAGGATGACGACATAGGGCGCGCCGTGGCGGTTCTTCCGCTGGAACAGTGCTGGCAGCAAGCCGATTTTCGCCATGCCGCAGCAGATTTCCGCGACGCAGCCGATGATGGAGTTCTGCGTCGAGACGGCGGCGAGGATGGCGACGATGATGATCCAGACGCGGCCGATGCCGCCGAGCATGTTCTCCGCGTAGAGGATGTGCGGCGCGTCGGAGGCGGCGAGCTCGTCCCACGGCGTGTAATGTGCGAAGCCGAAAACCATGAGCGACTGGATGACGCACATGATGGCGAGGCTCAGGAACATCGCGCGCGGGATGTCGCGCTTCGGCGCTTTCATGTCCTTGCCGAGCGGGATGATGAACTCCGATCCGATGAAGAGCCAGAATGCCGTCGTCGTGAGCGGCAGGATGTCATCGAGCTCGGTATCGAGCACGAGCGGCTGCGCGACGGGATCGCCCGTGCCGATTCCGGCCGCGCCGACGAAGCCGAGTGCGAAGAGCGATGTGACCATGACGGCGGCGATGACGCTCTGGACGAGTGTCGAGACTTTGACGCCGCGCAGGTTGATGAAGATGAGGGCAATCGTCAAGGTCACGCTGTAGAAAGC
>ONJV01000199.1 GCA_900318215.1 uncultured Veillonellaceae bacterium | reverse complement strand
ATTATACCACAGGGGAGAGGGGGTTGTGAATATAGGATTGCCGAACGCTGCGTATGCAGCAGCCTCTCCCTCTGGGAGAGGGGGACCGCGTTAGCGGTGGAGAGGGTAGTTGGGAGCAGTGGCCGAACGAGTCCTAGCGTTCTTCCCTTAGGAATGTCGATGCACGTGGCAGGTTTCTGCTTCTAACTACCCTCTCAGTCGCCTATCGGCGCCAGCTCTCCCAGAGGGAGAGCCTGCTGATGAAAGCAACGTTTCCGGTGACTCTCGCAACATAATTTGAACAATTAGATAGTTGCATGATTCAATAAACGTTGTTTATCATCAGAATATTTAATGATGAATTATATTTACTTATTCGCCCAGACCTAGTATAATATAGGCATTAGGACTTATAAGACAGGGAAGGGGAGCCTTGAAACGCTCCTCGTGTGGTTTCAGAAAGGGAGTTGTCCTATGGAAATCTTACTCGGTTTCCTCGTGCTCCTGGCGTGCCTGCTTGTCGGCGTGCGCCACGGGGGCATCGGCCTCGCCGTCATCAGCGGCATCGGCCTCGTCATTTTCACGTTCGTTTTTGGTTACAAGCCGGGCACGCCGCCAATCGACGTCATGCTCACCATCCTCGCGGTCGTCACCTGCGCAGGCTTCCTCCAGACGTCGGGCGGCCTGACGGTCATGCTGAAGTACGCGGAAGCGTTCCTGCGCAGCAATCCGAAGCAGGTCACGATTCTCGCGCCGCTGACGACGTGGTTCCTGACCGTCCTCTGCGGCACGGGCCATGTCGTCTACACGATGTTCCCGATCATTTACGACATCGCCATCAAGCAGGGCATCCGTCCGGAGCGCCCGATGGCGGTTTCGTCCGTCGCGTCGCAGATGGGCATCTGCGCGTCGCCGGTCTCGGTCGCAGTCGTCTCGGTCATCGGCTTCATGGCGACGGCGGGCTATGACTACTCCGTCCTCCAGATTCTCGCCGTCTCCATCCCGGCCACGGGCTTCGGCGTCATCTGCGCCGCGCTCTGGAGCTACCGCCGCGGCAAGGATCTCGACAAGGACCCGCGCTTCCAGGAATTCATCAAGGACCCGGAAAACAAGAAGTATGTCTATGGTGACACGGAGTCGCTGCAGGGCAAGAACCTCCCGAAGGAGTTCTACCGCGCGATGTTCATCTTCTTCGGCGGCATCGCCGTCATCGCCATTCTCGGCAATTTCCCGGACCTCCTGCCGCACTTCGTCGCCAAAGAGGGCGCGAAGCCGAAACCCATTTCCATGACGGCCGTCATCCAGATGGTCATGCTGCTCGTCGGCGCACTGATTCTCCTGACGTGCAAAGTCAAGGCAAAAGATGTCGGCAACAGCCAGGTCTTCAAATCCGGCGTCGTCGCGCTCGTCTCGGTCTATGGCGTCGCCTGGATGGCTAACACGTATTTCGGCGCACACATGACGTTCCTCAAGGAGGCGCTCGGCTCGGCCGTTGCGACGTATCCGTGGGCATACGCCATCATCGCGTTCCTGACGTCGAAGCTCGTGAACTCGCAGGCCGCGGCGATTGCCATCGTCGTCCCGATGGCGCTCTCGGTCGGCATGGACCCGGTGCTCATCATGTCGTTCATCTCGGCGTGCTACGGCTACTTCTTCCTGCCGACGTACCCGTCGGACCTCGCGTGCATCGGTTTTGACCGCTCGGGCACGACGCGCATCGGCAAGTACATCCTGAACCACAGCTTCATGATTCCGGGCCTCATCGGCGTCGGCTCCGGCTGCTGCATGGGCTTCATCATGGCACATATCGTGATGTAAACCAAACCAAACCACACCCTTTGGCCCCCTCTAGAGGGGGCTGTCAGCGAAGCTGACTGGGGGAGTAGTTTGGTGCTGGAGACAAACAAGCATGCGTCGTGTTGCTAAAGGACTTTCGCAACGACAGCAAACTCGTTCGGCTTCAGCATCCTACTACTCCCACCACCGCTTCGCGGTCCCCCTCCCTCTAGAGGGAGGCTGAAATTTGAACCACTGGAACCTCGCAGCGAAACGCTGCGAGGTTCCTTTATTTTCTACTGGAAACCTTGCGCCCATCATGGTATAATTCAAAGGTCGGGGTCTATGCCCGGCGAACTTTTCCAAGTCCATGATTTCATGGCGCAAGGCGGTGTTTTCCAATCAGTACCCAAGAAGAGAAGAAATCCTCCAGCAAGGGCGAGTCGTTCCTCAAGGGGACATTCATCCTGACGATCGCGGGCTTCGTGGTCAAGGTCATCGGCTCCCTCAACTGGATTTTTGTTTCGCGCATCCTCGGCGGCGAGGGCATCGGCCTCTACCAGATGGCGTTCCCGATTTATTTTCTCGCCATGACGGTATCGCAGGCCGGCGTGCCGGTCGCCATCTCCATCATCACGGCCGAGCGTGTCGCGCTCAAGGACATCTGGGGCGCGAAGCGGGTCTTCCGCATTTCCATGACGTTCATGCTGCTGACCGGCATCGTCTTTTCGCTGCTGACGTATTTTGCGGCCGACTGGCTCATCGATTTCCAGTTCATCCGCGACCCGCGCGCGAAGATGGCCGTGCAGGTGCTCGCGCCGACGGTGTTCTTCGTGACGCTGCTCGCAAGCAGCCGCGGCTACCTCCAGGGCTGGCAGCGCATGACGCCGACGGCCGTGTCGCAGATTGTCGAGCAGATTTTCCGCGTCATCACGATGATTCTGCTCGCGGACCTCTTTTTGCCGTGGGGCCTCGACTACGCGGCGGCTGGTGCGTCGCTCGGCGCGCTCGCCGGTGCCGTCACGGGCCTCGTCGTGCTCGTCTATTTCCACTGGAAGCTCGACCGCGACATCGAGCGCGACTATGGCAAGGAGCTCGCGCCGCCGCCGGGCGAGGAGCAGGTCTCGTGGCAGCGCGTCATGCGCCGCATCTTCATGCTGTCGCTGCCGGTCTCGGCGTCGAGCCTCATGCTGCCGGTCGTGTCGAACCTCGACCTCATGATTGTGCCGCAGCGCCTCGAAGTCGCGGGCTACAGCGTCAACGAGGCGACGGAGCTCTTCGGCTACCTCACGGGCATGGCCGTGCCGCTCGTCAACCTCTCGACCATCCTGACGGCCTCGATGGCCATGAGCATCGTGCCGATTATTTCCGAGGCGCGCGCGCTCAAAGACATGAGCCGCGTCTACACGCAGACGGCGGCCTCCGTGCGCATCTCGAACTTCGTCTGCTTCCCGGCGTTCGTCGTCGTCTTCGTGCTCGCGACGCCGATTGCTTCCCTCATTTATAATGCGCCGGGCGCGGGCCCTGCCGTCATGATTTCGGCGTTCTCCATCGTGCTGCTCGGTTTGCACCAGGTCTCGACGGCCATCCTGCAGGGCCTCGGCCATCCGACCATCCCGATGGTCAACATGATTCTGGCGGCGGCGGCGAAAGTCATCCTGAACTGGAACCTCACGGCCATCCCGTGGCTCGGCATCATGGGCTCGGCTTGGGCGACGGCGGCCGACATGGGCGTCGCGGCCATCATCAACCTCGTCTTCATCTACAAATTCATCGGCTACCGCATGGAGCTCGGCCAGCTTGTCAAGACGATTGCTTCGTCGGCCGTCATGGCGTTCGCCGTCAAAGGCTTTTATGACATCACGATGGGCTGGTGGGCCATCGGCGCGATCTCGACGTTCGGCGCCGTGTTCTTCGGCTGCTTCGTCTACATCCTCGTCATGGTGCTGATTGGCGGCATCCTCGAGGAGGACATGGCGAAAATCCCGATGATTGGCCGTTACAGCATCCGCGTCCTGCGCGCCATCGGCGTTTTCAAGAAACCGGCATCTGCCTCTGCGGCAGGGAAGGGAGAAACGAAATGAAGCGGCTCGTGCTCGCTTACAATCCCGTCTCGGGCCATGCGGCCTTCAAGAAGAAGCTCGACTGGATCATCAAGGAATTCCAGAAGCGCAGCTGCATCATCATCCCGTACCGCACGCTGCGGCACAACCATCACTTCGCGGAATTCGTGCGCGATGTCGAGCCCGCGGGCATCATCGCGGCTGGCGGCGACGGCACCGTGCATGAAATCGTGAACCTCGTCGTCAAAAACGACTTGCGGCTTCCTGTTGGCATTATCGGCAGCGGCACGTCGAACGATTTCGCGACGTACCTGCATATCAACGACGACTACGACGCCTATTTCGACGCCATCGCCGCGGGCAGCACGCGCCGCGTCGACCTCGGCAAAGTCGGGGACGAGTACATCATCAACGTCGCGAGCGCGGGCATGCTGACGGGCATCGCGCACGAAGTCCCGTCGCGCCTGAAGAACGCGCTCGGCAAGCTCGCCTACTACCTGCGCGGCATCGGCGAGCTGCCGAAAATGCGCTCTGTGAAGTTCCACATCGTGGCGGACGGCGTGCCGCACGACGCCGAAGCCTACTTCTTCCTCGTCGTCAACAGCGCGACCGTCGCGAGCCT
>ONJV01000318.1 GCA_900318215.1 uncultured Veillonellaceae bacterium | reverse complement strand
TGACGATCTGCCGCGCATCGTCGAGGTCTTCCATATGGTTCTGCGGCAGGTTGTGGAGTTGGACACCACGGCCGGCCCAGCGGCCCGTCCTCTGTGCCCCGTAGAACTGGAGCATGCCATGAACGCGGCCATCGCGGCAGACCATGTTCCGCATGGCCTCGTACTTCTTGACCGACGTCTTCGCGAGCAGGTTCTTCAGCTGGAAAAACTCCTTGACCTGCTCGCTCTCGCCCGTCTTCAAATACTCGGCACGGAACTTCTTGTCAAGCGTCGCAGGCCTGTAGCCCTCCTGCTCCTCGAACCAGTCCAGCGCCTGTGCGTTGCTGTTCGGATTCGGCATCCCTGTCAGCTTCCTTGCCTCGTCCATCGCTTCTTCCTTGATGCGCGCGTCAAAGGTGACGGCCTCTCGGATGAGCCTTTGGTCAACAAGCACGCCGCGGTCGTTGATGGCTTGGTCGAGGCACCAGAGCCGGCGTTCAGTCTTGTTTGGGAACGCCCACTCGATGCGCTTGCGGATGGCGCGCTCCGCTTCGACGTCCTGTGCGTTGTAGGTCTTGAAAAGCTCCCACTTTTCCAGATCATCGAGTGGGTAGTTGCGCGTGCGTCCTCCATTCGCCTTTGTCGGCTTGCACGGCTTGCAGAAATATTGGATGAGCCGCTTGCCCGTTGCAAGTTTCTGCTTGTCCTCTGGAATGCCGAGCGCCTTGCCGACGGCACCGAGGCCGCCTGGCAGGCCGAGCGTGTAGCCCTGCACCATCGTGCAGAACCATTGCGCAGGTTTCATGAAAGCCGTCTCGGCTGGCAGCTCGCTCTTGCTGCTGTGCATCCGCACCCATTGGTTGAGCACGTGCATCTCGAACGCGGCATTGTACGCCGTCTTCAAAGTTCCTTCGTCCCAAAGGCCGACCATGACGTCATTTGGCAACGTCTCGTCAGCCGTGAAGTCTATGACGTGAACGGGCTCGTCATCCCACGCATAGGCGAACAGCAGGATTTCGGCGTTCTCCGCGTAGCGGTAGAGACCTGCCTTTCGGATGTCCACCGCGCTATAGGTTTCGAGGTCGATGGAGAGGATCCTCACCGCACCTCACCTGCCTGACGGAGCCACGCCACGCGCTCCTGATACCCTTCGAGATCGACTTTTTGGATGACGAGCTTTTTCGCCTTGTCGCTCGCGTCCTTGACCTTCTTCACCTTTACCACCGCAAGGCCGGCCCCGGCAGGAACAACTGCCAGGTCACCAGCTTTCAGCGGCAGGTCGGTGAAGTAATCATACAGCTTCGGGCTGTTCTGAAATACCACACTTGCCACCTGCATCATGCTTCACCTCTCGGTCGAACATGCTGTCCGTATCCTCTTCCTCTGGTTCGATGTCTCCGAAGTCCTCGTCTGCCGACGCGCCACCAGAGAGACGGTCGCCGTCCTTGATCTTCATGATGTTGTTGAGGCCGGCCGCGATGCCCTTGTTGCCCTCGACCGCGAACGCGTAGAAGTTGATGGACACATAGCAGTAGCAGCCGGAATACACGTCGTTCTCGTCCTCGACAGGGATGCGACGGCCGTTCTCGTCTTTGCGGTTGTAGACGATGCCAGGCTTCGTCTTTGACGACGCGTTCAGGAAGTAGTGGTTCTGGTATGCCTCGTCCTCGATGCCTTCTTCGTCCGCGTCACGCAGCGGCGTCTTGAGGTTCGGCGGGATCTTGCCGGACTTGTTCGCGAGCTTCGACTTGCCCTAGACGGCCTTTGATGACGACTTTCGTTTTTGATTTTTCCATGGTGATCTGCTCCTTTTCTTTCAAAACGGGATTTCAGCGAAATCTTCTTCGACGGAGTTGAGCTCCGGCCGCGCGTCCGTGTCCGGCACGAGCGTCGGCTTGCCTTGTGGCTTGACGAGGTAATCCGACAGCAGGCTTTTGAACTTCTTCGCGCCGAGGAGCTTCTTCATGGCCGTGATGCCGATGAGCTCCTGCGGCTTGTAGATGTCCTCGAACCCTGCCTGCATCAGGGTCTCGGCGACCTGCGCCTCGTCCGTGTAGCGGTTCGTGCTGCGCCCTTCGACGAGCTTGAACCCTGGCCACTTGCGGCCGTTGTCGCGGGCTTCTTCGAGCGCGTACTCCTTGAGGTGGTTCAGCCAGCTTGTGAAGCCGTCCGCGCGGCGCAGGACGTCGGCGACCTCTTCGTCCGTGAGCTCGGCCGGCTGCTTGTCCTCCTGCTTGAGCAGGACAGCTTGATATTCCGCGAGCTTGCGGCAGCGCGGCGCGGCCTTGCAGAAACGGCAGTGCTCGCCTGCATGGAACTCGCCCTTGCCCTCATACGCGAGCTTTGCGATCGGCTTGATGGCCTCGCCCCATTTGAGGAGCGTTTCGACCGTAAGCGTCTCGCTGGACTCACCTCCGTTCCTCGGCTGGACGATGGTCATCGCGACCGTGTCGACGTCGTAGAGCACGGAGAGCTCGTTATACGCACCGAGCGCGTAGAGCCGCAGTTGCGGGTTGTCCTCCGCGCTGACACGGACGTTCCTGCCATACTTGAGGTCGATGACCTCCATGAGGCCGTCCGCGAGGATCACGGCGTCGCTCCGACCGAAACCCTGTGGCACCCAGCAAGAGAAGTCGACGTGCTGTTCCAGCAGGAGCGCTGCGCCCTTGTCACGGACGCGCGCCTCGTTGTACTTCTCGACGACGGTGTCGACGTACTCATCCACATACTCCACAAGCTCGTTCGAAAAGAACTTGTCAGCCGAAAGCTCCTTGCGCTTTTCGACGTACTCCGTCTCCGGCATCTGCTTGAGGAAGCGGCGCAGGCTGAGTTCGGCCCAAGCATGCGCGAACGTCCCTTCATTTGCCGACGTGCTCGTCGTATCGGGATATTTCTGTTCGAGCCGTGCCGATGGCGGACACGCCAGCCACCGATGCGAACTCGACGCGCTGCATACAGCGTGCTCAGGCATCCTCGGCCTCCTTCTCGATATCCTTCATCTCCTCGTAGACGTCCGCGAGCTGACTGTCCTTGATGTCGCTGAACTTCTGTCCCACGGACTCCTCGATGATGATCTCGTCGGC
>ONJV01000201.1 GCA_900318215.1 uncultured Veillonellaceae bacterium | reverse complement strand
TGCTATTTGCCTGCCGGCAAATGGCTAAGATATCCCTAAGCGCTAAAGCGCCAAGGGCTATCTTAATAGGGAGGAACAGTTTTGGCAGCAAGAAGAAGCAAGGCAAAGGCAAAGAAAGAGGAAACGGGCTTCCTTGACGCACTCAAGGAACTCGCCGCCGAGAAGGGCGTCGAGGAGGAAGTGCTGTTCGATGCCATCGAGGCAGCGCTGATTTCTGCGTACAAGCGCAACTTCGGCTCGGCGCAGAACGTGCGCGTCGTGCTCGACCGCCACACGGGCGCCTATCACGTCTATGCAATCAAGACGGTCGTCGAGGAAGTCTTTGACGACGTGGAGGAGATTTCGCTCGCGCAGGCACGGACCATCAATCCAGACTATGAAATCGATGATACCATCGAGATCGAGGTCACGCCTGCGAACTTCGGCCGCATCGCGGCACAGGCGGCAAAGCAGGTCGTCGTGCAGCGCGTGCGCGAGGCCGAGCGCGGCATCATCTACGAGGAGTTCATGAGCCGCGAAGGCGACATCATCACGGGCCTTGTCTCGCGCGTCGAGAACCGCAATGTCTTCATCGACCTCGGCAAGACGGAAGCCATCCTCATGCCGGCTGAGCAGATTGCTGGCGAAACGTACGAGCATGGCGACCGCATCAAGGCGTACATCGTCGAGGTCAAGCGCACGAGCAAAGGCCCGCAGATCGTCGTGTCGCGCACGCATCCGGGTCTCTTGAAGCGCCTGTTCGAGCTCGAAGTTCCTGAAATCCAGGAAGGCATCGTCGAAATCAAGTCCGTCGCACGTGAACCGGGCATGCGCTCGAAAATCGCCGTCTGGTCGAAGGACGAGGACGTCGATCCGGTCGGCTCCTGCGTCGGGCACAAGGGCATGCGCGTGCAGGCCATCGTCGACGAGCTCGGCAGCGAGAAAATTGACATCGTCAAGTGGAACGAGGACAGCGCGAAGTTCATCGCGAATGCGCTTTCTCCGGCCAAGGTCGTCTCGGTCGCTGTCAACGAAGACGAGAAGGTCTCGCGCGTCGTCGTGCCGGACTACCAGCTCTCGCTCGCCATCGGCAAGGAAGGCCAGAACGCCCGCCTCGCCGCGAAGCTCACGGGCTGGAAGATCGACATCAAGAGCGAGACGCAGGCGAAGGACGACGTGCTCGATGAGAGCATGAGCGAAGTCGAAGTCGAGAGTGACGAGGCTTTCACGTCGGCACCGGCGGCCGCGCCTGAGTCCGAGGTCGAGTGATATGGCGACAAAGGCAGGAAAGGTCAAAAAGATTCCCGAGCGCCTCTGCGTCGGCTGTCAGGAAAAGCACCCGAAGAAAGAGCTCATCCGCATCGTGCGGAGCCCGGAGGGCGAATTTTCCGTTGATTTGACGGGCAAGAAATCGGGCCGCGGCGCCTACATCTGCCCGAAGCAGGAGTGCCTCGAGAAGGCTCGCAAGGGCCACCGCCTCGAACGCTCGTTCGAATGTGCCATCGACGCGTCCGTCTATGACGCACTGGCCGCCGAGCTCGAAAACGGGCTGGCAGAACACGCGAAAGGCGCAAACGCATGAACACGGACATGAAGAAGACGAAGGTCACGAACCTTTTGAGCATGGCCGCGCGGGCTCGCTGCATCGCTTCGGGGGCATTTGCCGTCGAGGAAGCCGCGAAGAAGGGCAAGGCGAAGTTCCTGCTCATCGCGGAGGACTGCGAGCCCGCATCCCAGAAGAAATACGAAACTTTATCTGATACATACGGAATCCCTGCCGGACGCTTCCTCACGCGGGAAGAGCTCGGCGCCTGCCTCGGAAAGGAGTATCGGGCGGCGGCTGTGCTGCTCGATGACGGCTTTGCGAAGAAGCTGCAGGCTCTGCTGGAGGGATGACCTTATACGGGGGTGGATCAATGTCAAAATACAGAGTTTTTGAATTGGCAAAAGAGTTCCATATGGACGCGAAGGAGGTTCTCGGCGTCCTGAAGCAGCATCATTTCCGGGCGCAGAACAACTTCTCGAGCGTCGGCGAGCCGGAGCGTGCTGCCGTCCGCGAATACGTTGCACGCAACGCGGGCAAGGCGGCGGCACGCGAGGCCGCGAAGCCGAAGATCACGGACTACAGCGTCGCTGATGGCCGCGTGAATCCGCCGGTTTCGGGGAAATCGAAATCCGCTCCGAAGAAAGAAAGTGCAGCACCGGCCGCAAATGCGGCTTCCCGCAAGGATGACGACCGCCGCGTGAGCGCGAAGGCCGAGCCGCCGAAGAAGGAAGCTCCAGCCAAGGTCGAGCCGAAAAAAGAGGCAGCTCCTGAAAAGGCCGAGAAAGCTCCAAAGGCCGAGAAGCCGAAGGAAGAGGAGCACAAAGTCCTCCGCGCGACGCTGCCGGGCATGGGCCTGCGCATCGTCTCTCCGGCACCGTCCCACAAGCGCGAGGAATCCGCTTCTTCGTCGTCGCGCAGCAGCGAGAGCCGTGGCGGCAATCGCAGCCGCGGTGGAGAAAATCGTCGTGGCGGCAGTGCTGCCATGAGCATGGCGATGAGCACGATGGGCGGCAGCAATGGCGGCAATAGCGGCAACCGCAGCGACCGCCGCAGCGGCCACAGCAGCCGGAACGACAACCATCGCAGCGAGCGCCGCAGTGAAGGCCGGAACAGCGAGCGCCGCAACAGCCGCAATGAGCGCCGTGGCGGCAAGAACAACCGTCGCAACAACCGCCAGCAGCCCGCACCAAAGGTCGAGATTGCACGTCCGAAGCACATCAAGCTGCCGGAGTCCATCGCAGTCAAAGACCTCGCGTCGAAGATGAGCTGCACGGCTGCCGAAGTCGTCAAGAAGCTCTTCATGATGGGCGTCATGGCGACCATCAATCAGGAAATCGACTTCGATACGGCCGCACTCGTCGCGTCCGAGTTCGGCGTTTCCTGCGAGGAGCTGCCGCCGGATGTCGATCCGACGGAGATTCCGGAAATCGAGGACGATCCGAAGAGCCTGAAGCTCCGTCCGCCAGTCGTCACGGTCATGGGCCATGTCGACCACGGCAAGACGTCGCTCCTCGACTGCATCCGCAACACGCATGTGCAGACACACGAGGCGGGCGGCATCACGCAGCACATCGGTGCTTACCAGGTCAACTGCAAGGGCAAGAAGATTGTCTTCCTCGACACGCCGGGCCATGAGGCTTTCACGGCCATGCGCGCGCGCGGCGCCCAGATTACGGATATCGCCATCCTCGTCGTCGCGGCCGATGACGGTGTCATGCCGCAGACCATCGAGGCCATCCATCATGCGAAGTCGGCCGAAGTGCCCATCATCGTCGCCATCAACAAGATTGACAAGCCGGGCGCGAACCCCGACCACGTCAAGCAGGAGCTCATGGAGCAGGGTCTCGTGCCGGAGGAATACGGCGGAGACACAATCATGGTGCCGGTGTCGGCAAAGAAGCAGATTGGCATCGACGACCTGCTCGAAAACGTCCTGCTCGTCGCTGAAGTCGAAGAGCTCAAGGCGAACCCGAACCGTGACGCGCGCGGCGTCATCGTCGAGGCGAAGCTCGACAAGGGCCGCGGCCCGGTCGCGACCGTCCTCGTGCAGAACGGTACGCTGCGCATCGGCGATTCCGTCGTCTGCGGCACGACGTACGGCAAAGTCCGCGCTATGCTGAACGACCGCGGCGAGAACGTCAAGAAGGCAGCGCCGTCCGTGCCGGTCGAAATCCTCGGCCTCAACGACGTGCCGGAAGCTGGCGACGTGCTGGCCGTGCTCGACGAGAAGCAGGCACGCTCCATCGCGGAAGCCCGCATCGAGCGCCAGCGCAATAACCTCGTCAAGGCCAAGAAGGTCTCGCTCGACGACCTCTTCAACCAGATTCAGGAAGGCGAGATCAAAGACCTCAACATCGTCATCAAGGCCGATGTGCAGGGCTCGGTCGAGGCACTGTCGAGCTCGCTTTTGAAGCTCAACAAGAACGACGAAGTCCGCGTTTCCATCGTCCATTCGGGCGTTGGTGCCGTCAACGAGTCCGACGTCATGCTTGCTTCGGCGTCGAACGCCATCATCATCGCGTTCAACGTGCGCCCGGATGCGAATGCGCGCCGCGTCGCTGACACGGAGAGCGTCGACATCCGCACGTACCGCGTCATCTACGACGCCATCAACGACGTCAAGGATGCCATGAGCGGCATGCTGAAGCCGAAGTACAAGGAAGTCGTGCAGGGCCGCGTCGAGATCCGCCAGGTCATGAAGTTCTCGAAGGCGCTCGTCGCTGGTTCCTACGTGCTCGAAGGCAAGATCTGCAACAACTCCAAGATTCGCATCATCCGCGACAACGTCGAGATTTTCGACGGCGAGATCGACTCGCTGCGCCGCTTCAAGGACGAGGTCAAGGAAGTCAATGCAGGCTACGAGTGCGGCATCTCGATTATCGACTTCCGTGATTT
>ONJV01000204.1 GCA_900318215.1 uncultured Veillonellaceae bacterium | reverse complement strand
CCTCCTGGCGTCAGTTCTACACCTATGCGCGCGTCATCCTGCCGAACGGGAAGCCGAAAAAGGTCAATTCTGAGTGGTTCCGTGTTCACGAAAACCGCGACAAAGTGGAGCTGATGAACTACCAATGGGGCGTCAGGATGCAGAAGCACTACTACGAGAAATGGAGGAAGTTTGATGAGGACAGCCAGAGAGCTGGAAGGCGTGACGTCTCTCGGGAGCAGGAAGACGATTTACAAGCAGGAGTATGATAGTTCGCTGCTGGAGCGATTTGTGAACAAGCATCCAGAGGCACCATACATGGTGCAGCTGAACTGCCCGGAGTTCACGAGCCTCTGCCCGAAGACGGGTCAGCCGGACTTCGCGAAAATCCTGATTTCTTACATCCCTGACAAGTACCTTGTAGAGAGCAAGTCATTGAAGCTCTATCTTTTCAGCTTCCGCAATACGGGTGACTTCCATGAGGACATCGTCAACACGATCAAGAATGACCTCGTGCGTCTGCTGAGTCCACGTTATCTGGAAGTCGTCGGCCTGTTCAATGCGCGCGGAGGCATCGGCATCTATCCGACGGCGTTCTACTGCAAGGATGACGCTTTTCAGGAGCTCGCGCATCAGCGGATGCTGGAAGCCTGCAAAGAGAAATGAACGTGCATCTTGCTCTGACAACGAAGAACCTGTCGACGTTAAGGAACCAGTTCAGGCAGATGAGCCAGCAGGCAAAGAGGGAGAGAGAGCAATGCAGATTCATCTTGCGTTGAAGCACTCGAACGTTTGGATGTTTCATGACGAGCTCAAGGAGCTAGGAGATAGGGCAATGCGGATTCACCTCACTGCACATGGATCGAATGCCGGCTTTAAAGATTACCTGAAAGAACAAGGCGTTCTGGACGAGGAAGGAAACATGAAACTACATATTGCAGGGCTTCGTCGGATTCCAGAGCTCTTTCCTGAGGTGGTAGAAGAAATGAAACTCCATTTGGCCGGCTGTAATGGCGGCCGACGTCGCATGCCGGTCGAAGCTATGATGAGCGACCCACGAATCAAAGACACCCTGCAAAAGCATCCTGACGTGCTGGAGGCCATCAAGAAAGACGAGGAAGCCATGCGAATCTATTTGTCGAGAGCGGGCACAGGCCTCTGGAAGCCGGTGCAGGAAGGAGCGGAAAACGGCGGGCCGTTGTCGCTCGCCGGCTGCGGCAAGTTCTACGTGCTGGAATCGTTCGCCTACATCAAGCCGAACGACGTCATCGTGCCACTGATTCCGTTCTTCAAAGGCTTCCTGCTGGACTCCGGCGCGTTTACGTTCATGGCGCAGACGAAAGGGTCTGTCGATTTCGACGAGTACCTGCGCCGCTACATCGCGTTCATCAAGAAACATGACATCCAGCACTTCTTCGAGCTCGACATCGATTCTGTCGTCGGCTATGAGAAGGTCAAGGAGTATCGGCGCATCCTCGAACGTGAGACAGGACGCCGCTGTATCCCTGTCTGGCATCGAGCGCGCGGCAAAGAAGATTTCCTGCGGATGTGTGATGAGTACGACTACGTCGCCATTGGCGGTATCGTGACGAAAGAGATAAAGCCATCCGAGCACCGATATTTTCCGTGGTTCATCCGCGAGGCGCACAAGCGCGGCGCACGGATCCACGGCCTCGGCTACACGAATCTTAGCGGCCTCAGCAAGTATCATTTTGACAGCGTCGACTCATCGAGCTGGACGTCCGGCAACCGTTTCGGTCATCTCTACAAATTCACAGGGCGTGGGCTACAGCAGATTCACAAGCCGCCAGGTACGCGGGTGAAAGCTCGCATCACGGCCATCAACAATTTTGTCGAATGGGTGAAGTTCTCCGAATGGGCGGAGACGCACCTTTGAAGAATAGGAGTGTAGAAAATGAAAGCACTAGTGTTATCCAGCGGCGGCGTCGATTCGACGACGTGTGTCTCTATCGCAGTCGCGAAGAACGGCAAGGAGAATGTTTCGACGGTCTCCATTTACTACGGGCAAAAGCACAAGAAGGAGATCGAGGCAGCACGCAAGGTCGCGGAGTTCTACGGCCTGAAGCATTACGAGTTCGACCTCTCGCAGATCATGGCCTATTCCGACTGTTCGCTTCTCGGCCATTCGACGCGGCAGGTCGTCCACAAGAGCTACGCGCAGCAGATTGCAGAGAACGGCGAGGGCAAGGTCGGCACCTACGTCCCGTATCGCAACGGCCTTATGCTTTCCGTCGTTGCGAGTCTCGCTATGAGCCTGTATGAAGACGAGGACGTCGAAATCTACATCGGCGCACACGCGGACGACGCGGCTGGCAACGCCTATGCCGATTGCAGCCAGCCGTTCATGGAAGCCATCGGCAAAGCTATCGAGGTCGGCACCTATGGCAAGGCGCATCTTGTTGCTCCATTTGTCGGCATCAACAAAGCAGGTGTCGTGAAGAAAGGGCTGGAGCTTGGCACGCCGTACCAGCTGACATGGAGCTGCTACGAAGGCGGTGAGAAGCCCTGTGGTACCTGCGGCACATGCATCGACCGTGCAGCCGCGTTCGCAGCGAACGGCGTCAAAGACCCTGCGCTGGAGGTGTGAGCATGTTTACAGTAACAAAGCGCATGGAAATCAGCGGCGCGCATCATCTGGCGCTGGACTACCCGAGCAAGTGCTCGAAGCTGCACGGGCACAACTGGGTCATTGAGGTCACGCTCCAGGCCGAGACGCTGGACAAGAACGGCATGGTCTACGACTTCGCGAAGACCAAGGAGTTTGTCGGCCAGCTCGACCACGCGTATCTCAACGACTACATGCCCGAGGGTAAGAACCCGACGGCCGAGAACATCGCGAAGCTCATCTGTGAGAAAATCCCGTACTGCGTCAAAGTCAGCGTGCAGGAGACGGAAGGGAACGTGGCGACCTATGAGCGATAAACTGCGCGTCACGGAGATTTTCGACAGCATCGAGGGTGAGGGCAAGCGCGCGGGCAAGCTCGCGACGTTCGTCCGGCTGACAGGATGCAACCTGCGCTGTTCCTACTGTGACACAGCCTATGCGTTCGACGGTGGCGAGGAAATGAGCCTTGATGACATCTATCATCGGATCCACTACCACAACGTCACGCTGACCGGCGGCGAGCCTTTGGCGCAGGACATCCACGACCTCTTGGACGCGCTGCGCGGCCGCGACGTCAACATCGAGACGAATGGCTCCATCAACATTCAGCCGTTCTTTCGTGACTGGCCGGACGTCTTCTTCACCATCGACTACAAGTGCGGTGGATCCGGCATGACGAAAGCGATGTGTCTGAGCAATTTCAGCAACATGCGCAAGAAGGACGTGCTGAAGTTCGTCGTCGGCAGCCGCGAAGACCTCGAGCAGGCGTTCGACGTCTTCCGTCAGTTCTACGGCAACCTGCGCAACCGTCAGATTTTCATCAGTCCCGTGTTCGGGCAGATTGATCCGCAGGACATCGTCGCGTTCATGAAAGAGAACAACCTTTGGAGCTGGCGCGTCCAGTTGCAGCTCCACAAGTTCATCTGGAACCCGCAGGAAAGGGGAGTGTAAGGAATGGAGACAGCAAACAGGAGCAAGGCAGAACAGGCCGTGCGTGACCTTCTGTCTGCTTTCCACATCAAGGAAAAGCCTGGCATGGAAGAAACGCCACAGCGCGTCGTCAAGATGCTAGAGGAAGTCTGGGCAGGTGAGCAGTACACGAACGAAGACCTTGCCAAGATGTATGGCAAGCAGTTCGAGGCTGACACGCACGACCTCGTCGTCGTCAAGGACATCGAGGCGTTCAGCTACTGCGAGCACCACCTCGCCTTGATTTACGATATGAAGGTCAGCGTCGGCTACCTGCCGGACGGTAAGGTCATCGGCCTGTCGAAGATCCCGCGCATCGTCGATATGTGCTGCAAGCGGCTCCAGCTGCAGGAACGCATTGGCACGGACATCGCCGACGTCCTCAGCCGCATCGTCGGGCCGAGCGTCGTCGTCCGCATCGAAGCCCGCCACTCCTGCTTGACGGCGCGCGGCATCAAGAAGCCATCGAGCAAGACGGTCACGCTGACAAAGCGCGGCGCGTTCGAGGTCGATGACGATCTTGTACGACAGTTTCTCTACCAACTCAAGGAATGAGGTGAGTGCATGGGACGTGCTAGGAATCCCCGTCGTGATGATGCCCTGCGGCTCTACCTCGAAAGCGAGGGCAAGAAACAGCCGAAGGACATCGCGGAGTTCCTGCGAGTCCCGGCGAGCCAAGTCCGCAAGTGGAAGAGCGAAGACGAGTGGGAAGCCGAGCTCGCAAAGCCTCCTGAAAAAAGGAACGTTCCGAAAAA
>ONJV01000208.1 GCA_900318215.1 uncultured Veillonellaceae bacterium | reverse complement strand
GAATCCATGCGATGCTTGACCGCGATGCTCGTGACCGTGGACGAGCCCGTGCCTGCCGTCTGGACGGCCTGAACGACACGGAACTTGATGCCCGTCGCCGTGGTTGCCGGGCTCGTGATGTAGTTCGTGTATTCCTTGTACTCGCTCCAATTATTACTCGAATCACGGATGGACGCGAGCACGGTCGCCGTGCCACCGTCCGCTTCTGTTTTCGAGACCTCGATGTTCATGATCTCCGTCGCTTTGCCATCGTCGCCCGTGGTGTCAATCATCGGCAGGTCGGTCGTCTGGTTCGTGACGGTCGCTCCGCTCTCGCCCTTGACGGTGACGCTCGTAATGGTCGGCTGCGTATCGTTCGTTGTCTGCATCGCTGCCGCGATGTCGATGGATTTCCCGACAAATCCCGTCATGGCCGAGGCAGGGACGGCTTCGAGCGCCGTCTTGCTCATGCCTTCGTTCATGACAGAGGATGCCGTGATGTCCTGTGTCTCGACGTCCTTCCACGCCGAGCTCGATGCATCGTATGCCTGCCATGTTGCGCTATCGTCCGAAGTCTTGACGAGGTAGCGCGTGCTCGTTCCGTCCGGCGTCGTTTCAACGACAGAAAAGCCCGTGAGCGTAGGAAAGCTCGAAACGTCGGCGCGGTTCGCTGTCGTCGTGATGATCAGCGTCTGTTTGGTTGCCATATTTATTCTCCCCTTTGACAAATGAGGTGCCGCAAGGTGGACTCTGTTGTCTGCCTTGCTTGACAATGTTTCGTGTAGCCAAGAAACGACATAACGCGCGGCTTCACGTCTTCAAGATTGACGTCATACCGCGCATAGGATTTTGAGAGTGCTCGAAATCTCTTGCGGGCGGCTTTGACATTCCTCTTTCGCGGTTTGATATGTGTGCTCCATGTCCGATAGCCTGCAAAGTCAATCCCGCGCGATGCCGGATAAATCTGTGTCTTCGGATTGAGCGTCAAGCGAAGCTGCGTGTCGAGAAACCATTTGATGTCCGCCAGGTCGCTCCATAGCGTCTTCTTGTCGTTCTCAATGACAAGAAAATCGTCCATGTATCGCAGGTATCTCTTCGCCCCGATGCACTCTTTCACGAAATGGTCGAGCGTATTGAGATACACATTCGCGCAGAGCTGGCTCGTGAGCGCTCCAATCGGCATTCCTTTTCCGACGTCGCTATTGAATCCGTCGATGATGGCATCCCATACTTTGAGCAGAATCTCGTCTGCGATAGTCTGCCGCAAGATGCTCTTGAGCTTTTCGTGATCTACGCTCGCGTAATAGTGGTGGATGTCGCATTGCAAGACATACACCCTGCCATTCCTCTCCGCGCCACGCAGAAAGTGCTGCACGCGCCTGACGGCTGCATGCGTTCCTTTCCCCGGCCTCGATGCGTAGCTATCGAAAATCATCTTCTTCTCGAAGAGTGGCTGCACTTCCGCCACGATCGCGCGATGGAGGATGCGGTCGCGGAAGGTCGGCGCGTTGATGATTCTGCGCTTTACTTCCTTCCGACACTCGAAGTCATAGCATTTCTGTGGACGCCATTCGCCCGTTTCGAGGTCGAGCAGCAGTTCGTGAATCACGTCTTCGATGCGTGATCCGATGCCCATGATTTCCGGGCGAAAATGGCGTTTTGCCCGCGCCATCTCATACGCTGCATAGAGCGCTTCGAACGTCGCGATGTGCTCCCACAATCCGTCATATCGTTTCATATCTTCCTTTCCTGCACGCCGAGCCGCGTTGTCTGGTGGCGCGGCGTGTCGCTCTTGTTTTCCTTTTCAGGAGGGACACCGCTCCCAAATCGGGGCTGTACTGGATGCGGACGCAGTACGTCTCGCAACTTCTGACATTATCCCCATCTGCGAGCCGGAAGCCTATGTTGTCGTTCGAATTCGACGCGCCATTGTTGCCATTGAACGTGAACGCCCCGTCCGACGACCCGTTGTTCCAACTCCCGCCGAGATAAAGCGATGCCCCGTAGGATTATCTCTTGCCTTGTTCGCTATAGAATTTCTTTAGGCCGCCAATGATGCGTCCAATCTCGTCAAGCTGTCCAATCCATTCTCCGAGCTTCCCCGTCGAGATGTACTGAAAGAAGTGCGCCTCACGGACGAGCGTGCGAAGGAATCCGACCTTGATGTCAATGTCTTCGAGCGTCGTCTTCTTGTAGTATTTCAAGCGGAAACGAATGATGAGCTGCATGGCTTCATCCGTCGCCGTCTGAATCTGCCCGCAAAGGAGAAAACGCTCTTTTTTCGGGAACTGGAAAAGCGCTTCGTGCGTGTATCGCTGAAAATCCTCGAACTTCGTCTGCAAGATGAGCGGATTTTTCGCGTTGTCAAACATCGTGCGTCGTGACTTTACCATTTCTGTCCCCCTTTCTATCCTTGCGCCACACCGCCCCGGCTATCGCCGGGGACGGCCAGCGTTCAGATTGTCAGTTATCAGTTACCACTTTGCGAGCCGGAAGCCTATGTCGCCGTTCGAATACGACGCGCCATCGCCGCCATAGAACGTGAACGCCCCGTCCGACGACCCGTGGCTCCAACTCCCGCCGAGATAGGTGACGGTGTTCGAGCCTGTCCATACGCCATCCGAAGTGGTGGCCGAGAACGAGCTGCCTTTTCCATCTGCGGCAGGGATGAACGTGTCAGAGAGGTCGTAGCCCGTACCAGAGCCGCGGGCGATACCGCTGTCTGCAAGTTTCTTGCCCGTCGATACGTAGGTCTCGCCCGTCGTATCCCAAATCTGCACGATGCCGTTTCCGTCCATCTTGCAGCCATCCACGATTTCCCACACATTCGCCCAGTGCTCATAGAGCCCGCGCCATACAGCATTCGTCGAACCGCATTTCTGCAACGAACCCTGTCCGCCCGCGCCGATGGCCGTGTAGGTATCGGCATTGCCGAGGTCGATGAGCATGAGCAGCGAGACATACCAATACTCGAAGCAGTTCTCGATGTGCCAGCCGGTCTTTGCGTCGTTGGATGCATCCGTGTTGCGCTTCTTGCACGCCGCGATGGCGGTCGGCGTGTCGATATTCACCCACGGCGTCGCGCCAGCGATAGATCCCGGCACGCCGGACTGGTTGCTTGCCTCGTACTTGCCGAGGTAGAAGCCATCACGCTCCTTGCCGCTCGAATCGATGAAGGCGCGATGGACGTGAAATCCTTCCTGTGGAAATTCCGAAATCTGCCATGCGTACTTCCCAGCATACTGCGCCGTTTCTGGCAATTCGAGTGCGCGGACGTAGGTCTTTGGATACCAAATCATGGCCTGCCCGTCGATGGTTACATCCTTGATGGCGTTGTATGGAAAGGTATCGTCGAGGTTGATTTTGTCTGCCATTTCCGTTCTCCCTCCTTACAAGTCGGCCTGCTTGAGGTCGTCACCGTCTGCATTGATCTGCTTGAAGCCCGTCTGCGGCTTGCCCATCTCATTGAGCGCGACGCCGATGATGGCACCGCCCATGACGAGCTGGCCGTCCTTGATGTGAGCGCCCTTGATGGTAAATGCCGACGGATCCGTGAAATCGATGCTCTTTGTGATCTCAACTTTCGTGTTCGAGCCTGAGAACGCGCTCGCGCAGTCCGTGAGTTCATCCACTTTGACATTGCCGCCGCCATAGGCGCGACCATTGTAGATGGCTGTTGACGAACGATAAAGCTGTGCACGCCCTTCGTTGTACTGATTTTTTACAACTGATTCGAGCTTGACGCGATTGATTTTGCCGGAGACAGCAATGGACTTGATCTGAACTTCTTCCAGACGTTCGCCGTCCGTCAGCTGGTAGTGTGCTCCAATGATGAGGCCGTGACTGTCTTCGACGTCAATGCTGTCATCGCCAGACACGACCGACGTGACATTGACGGTGATCTGGTCGATTTCCTCTGCGCTGCCGTCGAACGTCTCGATGAGCATGTTGTCGTACCCGTCCGGGTCGATTTTGCTCATTTCAAGCGCAAGATATGCATTTGCCATCAGGCGCTCGAGATGATTGATGCGGTTGTTCTCCTTGTTCGCGTCGAGCGCGTTGATGCGCTTGACGAGCTCGTCGTACTTTTCCGTGCCCGGCTGCGTTGCTTCGAGCTGCGCCTGCAAGGCGTCATGCACCTTCTTGAGGTACTCCGTGCGGTTCAGGAGCTGCTGCGCCTGGATGTTCAGCAAGCCCATTCTGCCGCCGAGCAGATAGTCGCCGTTCTCGATCTGGTAGACGTCA
>ONJV01000210.1 GCA_900318215.1 uncultured Veillonellaceae bacterium | reverse complement strand
CCTGCGGGGAATCCACCGGATGCACCGCCTGCGGGCACGGAACCGCCCGAGGAAGAGCTCGATGACGGCTCGATGTCGCTGATCGCACATCTGACGGAATTGCGCTCGCGTCTCATCAAATGCCTCGTCGCCGTGGCGCTCGGCAGCTGCGTCGGCTATTATTTTCTCGACGAAATCATGCACTACCTTACGGCTCCGGCAGGAAAACTCTACTACATGCAGCCGTCCGAGGCATTTTTCACCTATCTGAAAGTATCTATCGCGGCCGGCTTCCTTGTCGCGCTGCCCGTCATTTTCTATCAGGTCTGGATGTTCTTCCTGCCTGCCCTGACGCGGCGGGAACGCATGGTGCTCGGCCTCATTGTGCCGGCTTCGGTGCTGCTGTTCTTCGGCGGTCTCGCGTTCTCGTTCTTCCTCGTATTCCCAGCTGCTGTGCAGTTCTTCCTCGGCTTCGGAAATACGGAGCTCGAAGCGCTGTTCTCCGTTGACAAGTATTTCGACTTCGTCATCTGGTTCGTACTGCCGTTCGGTTTCGTCTTCGAGCTGCCGCTCATCATGATCATCCTCGCGAAACTCGGCATCGTCGGCTCGAAGTTCCTCGGCAAATACCAGCGCATCGTCGTCTTCCTCGCCTTCGTCATCGCGGCTGTCATCACCCCGACGCCCGACGTCTTCACCCAGACGATGATCGCTGTGCCGATGATTTTGCTCTATGAGGTCGGATACCTGATTGTACGGTACATCATGCGGAAATAATGTGCAGACCTCTGCAATAGCGATGATTTGGCAGAAAGCGGGTGCAAAAAATGAAGACCGTCATGCCCATCGGGATAGATGATTTCAAAAAAGCGAGAGAGAGTTATTATCTCGTTGACAAGACACAATTCATTTCCGAATTTTTTCGGAGCCGTGCAGAGGTTACGCTCATCACACGGCCGCGCAGGTTCGGCAAAACGCTTGCGATGTCGATGCTACGGTATTTCTTCGATATCGAAGGCGCGGAAGAACATCGGAGATTGTTTGACGGCCTCGCGGTCTCGCAGGATGCGGCGATGATGGCGGAGATGGGGACGCGCCCTGTGCTCTTCCTGACGCTGCGCGGATGGAAAGCGCTCAACTGGCCGTCGATGCAGGCGATGATCGTCAATGGATTGCAGCAAGTGGCGCGCGAACAAGCCGTTCTTCGCGAAAGCGACCGCGTTGACGCGGAAGATCGTGACATGCTCCGAGCCATGTATCGCAGGGAAGCACCATTTGAAAATCTGAAGACGACACTCGCCATGCTCCTGCGCATGCTCGAGGCGCATTATGGGAAAAAGCCCATCCTGCTCCTGGACGAATATGACGTGCCGATCCAATCTGCATGGGAACATGACTTTTACGGCGAGGCCATCGATTTCTTCCGTACCTTCCTCACGATGGCGCTCAAGACGAATCCTTCGCTGGACTTCGCCGTGCTGACAGGCGTGCTGCGCATCTCGAAAGAGAGCATTTTCTCAGATCTGAATAATCTTTCTGTGGACAGCGTTCTGCAGATGAAATATCCGACGGCGTTCGGATTTACGCCGGAAGAAGTCCAAAAGCTCGCAAACGACCTCGGCCATGCAGACAAGATGCCAGAGCTCCGCACATGGTATGACGGCTATCGATTCGACGGGCATGAAATCTACAATCCGTGGTCAGTGCTCAATTATTTTGCGTATGATTGCGAACCTGCGGCATATTGGGTGAATACGTCGGGCAACGCTGTGATAGCCGAGCTCATGAAAAGCGCAGACCGCAATCATTTCGAACGGCTCGAAACTTTGCAGCAGGGCGGGACGATTCAGGGATTTCTGCGTGAGGGCGTCATCTACAGCGACATCGGCAAGGACGAGGACGCGCTCTATACGATGCTCTGCACGACGGGGTATCTGACTGTGGAAAGCGCGCGGCGCATCGGAACGGAAAAAGAATACACGTTGCGCCTCCCAAATCTCGAAATGCAAGCGCTTCTTGGCATTGAAATCGTGAAGCGCTATCAAAAAGGATACAGCAAGTCGATGCTCGTACGTCTCATGGAATGGATGTTTGGCGGTGATGCCGAGCGTCTTGAGGACGGCCTCAGCAGTTACCTTGAGCGAGTGGCAAGTACGTTTGACACGGCGAAAGGGAAAGAAGCGTTCTATCACGGCTTCATCCTCGGCCTGACAGCGGTGCTCGTGCCGGATTATGAAGTCCGCTCAACCCGCGAATCGGGCTATGGCCGCTATGATGTTGCGATTCTTCCAAAGACAGAGGGGCAGCCTGGCGTCGTGATCGAACTCAAAATCGTCGAGAGCGAAGGCGACCTTGCGATGAAGGCGGAAGAAGCATTGGTGCAAATCCAGCAGCATGATTACACGGAGGAACTGAAAGCGCGCAAAGCGGCTCCTGTCCGTTCTTTTGGCATTGCGTTTTATGGGAAGACAGCTTGCGTGCGGATGGGATGAAAGGGCGGATGACGATGTGGGGGGTGTTTGCGAAGCCGTTTCGGAACATCGAGCGGATTTTTCCGACGAAGCAGGAAGCTGTGAGCCGCATGGTTGATCTCTGCAAGACATTGCCGAACATCCGGCGCGTCATCATCTTCGGCAGTGCCGTGACGGCAGGGTGCAATCCGTGGAGCGATATTGACATCTATTTTGAGACGGACACGCCGCTCAAGAAATATCCTGTGGTTCTTGGCGATGATGTTTTTGACAACTGGTCGAATTTCACGGCTGAAGGCGAATTGCTGGAAGAAATTCGGAAGAAAGGTGTGGTTGTCTATGAGCGGGGACGAGACGCTGCTTGATATTGCAAAACGCAACTTCGTCACAGCAGAAACGATGATGAAGCTCGTCGAGGCAGATGACGGATATCTCAACGTCGTTGGCTACCACGCAGAGCAAGCCATCGAGCTCGCCATCAAGCATTATCTGGAAACGCATGGCATCAAATATCCGATGACGCATGATATTTCGCAGCTGACAGCACGGATTCCTGATGAAGCGATGGAACCATTCGAGGATATTGAGAACAGCGCGGCAAATATCACGAACATGGAAGCAAAGACACGATACATCAAGAACTATCGTCTGAGCCGTCGAATTGTAGAAAAGGCGTTGCACCAGGCAGAAGGTATCATCAAATGGCTGGCGAATGAATCGGCTGGCGATAAAGACAAATGAATTGACGAGATACTGCTCCGATAACAGTAACCCATCAGAACCTGCTAATTCCGGCTTCCCATACGGGGAGCCGTTTTTCTGTGCTTCTTTTCATTGAGATTTTTGCGTCGTCCCTGTATAATAGACTTGTTTGATTTCATTGTTATAGGGGGAAGAATCCTTTGGCATATAAAGATTTGCGCGAGTTCATCGATGTGCTGGAACAGCGCGGGCTTTTGCGGCGCATCACGGAGCCCGTGGACTGCCATCTTGAGATCACGGAGATTACGGACCGCGTGTCGAAGATGGAGGGCAAGGCAAACGTCGCTCTTTTGTTCGAAAACGTGAAGGGCTACGACATGCCGGTGCTCATGAATGCGTTCGGCAGCTATGAGCGCATGGCGCTCGCGCTTGGTGTGGAGAAGCTCGATGATGTCGGCGACGAGCTGCGCGAGATCATGAAGCTTCCTTATATTTCGCTCCAGCACAAGATGGATGTCGTCTCGCTGATTCCGATGGCGAAGAAGGCCATCAATTTTCCGAAGTACGTGAAAAAAGCGCCGTGCCAGGAAGTCGTGGAGATGGAGCCGGATCTCGACAAAATTCCGATTCTGACGTGCTGGCCGCAGGACGGCGGGCCGTTCATCACGCTGCCGCTCGTCTTCACGAAGAATCCGGCGACGGGCAAGCGCAATGTCGGCATGTACCGCCTGCAGAAATACGACAAACGCACGACGGGCATGCACTGGCACATCCACAAGAACGGCGCGGACAATTTCCGCGACACGAAGGCGGCGGGCGGCGAGAAGATCGAGGCGGCCGTGGCCATCGGCGCCGACCCCGTGCTGACGTATGCCGCGACGGCACCGCTGCCACGCGACATCGACGAGATGGTGTTCGCGGGCTTCCTGCGGCACAAGTCCGTCGAGATGGTGAAGTGCAAGACGGTCGATCTCGAGGTGCCGGCGGGCGCGGAAATCGTGCTCGAGGGCTATGTGCGCACGGACGAGATGCGCCGCGAAGGGCC
>ONJV01000215.1 GCA_900318215.1 uncultured Veillonellaceae bacterium | reverse complement strand
CCGGTCAAGAGCGTGGGCGTGATGGGGGACGAGCGGACCTATGAGAACCCGGTCGCGCTGCGCGCGGTGGTGTCCACCGACGCGATGACGGCCGACTGGTTCCACTTCCCGTACGACTTCCTGTCGGATGTCAGCAACGAGATCATCAACAAGGTGCGCGGCGTGAACCGCGTGGTGTACGACATCTCGTCCAAACCGCCGGCAACCATCGAGTGGGAATAATCCTGCATTCAAAATAGTACTATGGCTCAAATTCAAAAAGAACAGGCCATTTACGATGCCCGCAAGCTCGGCAAGGGCAAAATGACCGTCCTCGGCCTCCAGCATCTCTTCGCGATGTTCGGGGCCACCGTTCTCGTTCCGGTGATCACCGGACTCTCCGTTTCCTCGACCCTGCTTTTCGCAGGTCTCGGTACGCTGCTTTTCCACTTGCTGACCAAGATGAAGGTGCCGGCCTTCCTCGGCTCCTCCTTCGCCTTCCTCGGCGGTTACGCCGCCGTGGCGCAGATGGGCGCCGACAAGGGCCTCGACCTGGCGACTTCGCTGCCTTACGCTTGCATCGGCGTGTTCTGTGCGGGCCTGCTGTACTTCGTGCTGCTGCTCGCAGAAAAATTGACGCGGTTCCCGGAAAAGCTCGGCGTGTTCGCGCATGTCTACACAATGGCCGCCGTTACGGTCGGCTGGACGGTCTTCCGCTCGCCGGACCTCTCTTTCGCCCGCCACTATATCGGCATGATGCTCGGGCGGCACAGTGCCGGGCTGTTCGATTTTGCAGCGCAGTTCTTCCTGACGCAGGGAGCGTTCGTCTGGGGGATGGCCATCGTGCTGTCACTGCCGGTCGTGCCGTACCTCCAGCGCCGCTTCTCTTCGCATGTCCTCGGGCGCGTCGGCGAGCCCATCCTCGCAACGGGCATCTTCCTCGTGTCCATCCTCGTGACCATCGGGTCGAATTATCATCCATTCATTTATTTCAATTTCTGAGGAGGCTCGCCGCATGACATTCCGTGAACGGCTCATGCTCTCTTGCGTGGGCCTGCTCTTCGCCGCCTGTGCCATCGTGTTCGTGCGCTATGGGACGTACCAGTTCCTCATCCGCGACCTCGGGTGGGACAATGCCTGGACGCAGATGATTTTTTCCGACAATGAGAAGCTCCAGCATTACGAGGCGCCACGCAAGGTTGCCTCGGACGAAGTGCCGATTGACTGGGCTGCCCGTTATCCATCCCCAGAGCCTCCTGCCCCTGCACAATCGCCGGCCGGCTTGTTCCAGCAGATCGAGCAGGAAGAACTGGCCATCCACAAGCAGGCCTGGGAGTTCGAAGCCTGGGCCAACCGCCATTTTTACTCCCATCTGTACCTCGTCGAGCAGATGCGCCGATACGAAGGCGCCATCGGCTGGAACATCCCGCTCAGCAATGATTACTTCAGTTCCACAGTGCGTCCCGACGGACAGCTGACAGGTTTCGTGAAAAAGAAGGATCTGTCCTACCCGGTTTCCCAGACAGCAGCGCTCGCGGATTTTTGCCATAAAAACGGCATTCCTTTCTTCGTCGTCCTCGCACCGAGCAAGTTCGCACCAGGAGATGCCTATGACGGCGTGTTGGATTTTTCTAATGAAAATGCGAATGATTTCCTCCGCCAGCTGCAGGGAAAGGATGTGCGGTGCATCGACCTGCGTCCCTTCCTCGATGCGCAGGTGTCGCAACATGCCGATCTCTTCTTCCGCACGGATCACCACTGGACGCCAGAGGCAGCACGGCTCGCCGCACAAAAACTCGAAACCCTCCTGAATGACGAGGCAGGGTATTCGGCAGATCCCTCTCTCCTCGACGCTGGCCAATACACGGAATCCTTGTATCCTGCACAACATCTCGGCAGCTATGGCCAGCGCCTCACGCTGGTGCGGACACAGCCGGATGATTTTTCCCTCTTTTATCCGAAGTTTGAAACATCGTTCCGCCTGCAAATCCCTTCGATGGAACTTGACCACACTGGAGATTTCTCATCTCTCTACTATATGGATCAGCTGGCTCTTTCCCATGGATACTATGATTCGCATGTCTATGGCACCTATTCCTACGGGGAGCGCGCGTTCCTCTCGATCCAGAACCTTGAAAAATCCGATGGCCACAAGCTGCTGCTGCTGCGCGATTCCTTCGGCAACACCCTGATCCAGTTCCTCGCGCTCGGCATGGAACGGCTCATCGCGCTCGACCTCCGCGCTTTTACGGGCAGCGTGCATGCATGCCTGCAGCAGGAGCGCCCGGATGCCGTTATCCTCATCTATACGATTTCCGAATTCAACTGGGATGAGATGAATCAGAAAAGCCTGTTCGATTTCCGCTGAAAAGCATGCCCCTGGATTCCTCATGAAAATCCAGGGGCATGCTTTTATTTTCGCTCTTTATTTTCATTTTTGCCGTGCCAGCAGCTGGCCGAAATCCGCCAGGCAGCCGCCCCACGAGAGCCCGACGCCGAATCCGGCGAGCAAGACGTGGTGGCGATCAGCGAGCCGGCCGTCCCGTGCCAACGCATCGAGCGCGTACGGAATGGAGCTCGAAACGAGGTTGCCGGTATGCTCGATGTCGTTGTAGAACGGAACATTCGAGAGACCGCAGCGACCGCGCAAATAGTCAAGCAGGTAATGGTTCGCTTGATGAAAGACGACGCCGTCGAGGTCGTCTTTTGCCAGACCGGCTTTTTCGAGGATTTCACCAACCATTGGCTTCACGACGTGCAACGTGAAGTTCGTGATGACGTTGCCGTCCATGAACATGTCGTAGTTCGTACGCCGGTTGCCGCGGTCGTCAGTCGTGGCTTCCTCCGGCGTGGCGAGCGGCATGTGGCGAGTGCCGCCTGCCGGGATGATGAGGCTGTCGTAGCGGGAGCCGTCCGTGCCAAAAACGAAGGCATCGAGCAGGGGATGGTCGCTCTCGACGGCCGAGACGAGCGTCGCCGTGCCACCGTCACCGAACAGCGGGCGGATGATGCCGTCTTCTTTGTTGACGTATTTCGCATAGGCGCTCGCTGTCAGGAGCAGGACGTTCTTCGCCATACCGCCATCGATGAGGCCTTTCGCGAGGCCGAGGCCGTATGGATAGGCCGAGCAGCCGAGACTATAGTCGAGCGCACCGGCCGTCTGCGGGATGCCGAGCCGGTCCTGCACGATGCAGGCGGTCGTCGGCATCAGGTAGTCCGGCATCTGCGTGCAGATCAGGACGAAGTCGATGTCCTCCGGCGTGACGTCATAGGACTGGAGCATGGCTTCTGCGGCATGGATGGCGAGATCGCTCGCGGCGACTTCCTGCGTTGCAATGTGGCGCTCGGTGATGCCGAGCTTCTGGTTCATCGGCGTCGGCTCGTTCTGCTCGACGGTGTCCGGCAGATACGAGGCGATGGCGCGGATGGCTGCGTAGATCTTCTTCATCTTGCAATGCCTCAGATGTCGCCCTCGACGCCGTGGCTCTGCAACAGGTCGCGGATGGCGTCGACATTTGCGAAGTTCATCGGCATGAGATCCGTGCCCGCGAGCTTCACATGATATTCGTCTTCGATGTTCGAAGCGAGAATCTGGATGTCCATGCTGTCGAGCAGTCCATCAGAAATAAAATCGTCACTGTGCTCGAAGTCTGCCGCCGAGTTCGTGAGCTTGAGCAGATCCATAATCGTTTTCACAAAGGTTCCTCCTGTCTGGCATTTGATTCCAATGAAATATTCCTTATTTATTTTTCGCTGTTTTTCTGCGGCATCAGCTGGCCAAAGTCTGCAACGCAACCGCCCCACGACAGCCCGACGCCGAAGCCAGCAAGCAGGACATGATGGCGCTCCCGCAATCTATCTTCCTCTGCGAGTGTCGCGAGAGCATAGGGGATCGAGCCACTGAGGACGTTGCCGACATGCGTGATCTCGTTGTAGAACGGGACGTCATCGAGGCCGCAGCGCGTACGGAGCTTTTCGAGCATGAAATGGTTCGCCTGATGGAATACAACGCCGTCAAGATTCTGGCGCATGAGGCCGGTCTTTTCGAGGACGCTGTCGACAAGCGGCGGAACGGTGTGCATGGTGAAGCTCGTCATCC
>ONJV01000217.1 GCA_900318215.1 uncultured Veillonellaceae bacterium | reverse complement strand
CTACAACTGCTCGCAGGATTTCGTCTTCGGCGTGCAGGAAATCGCATATCGCGTCTACGGCGATGCGTTCCGGCAGGAGGCCGGGCAGCATCTGTCTGCTGTGGACGAGTGATAGATGCATGGATTCATGAAGTTTGGAAAGGAAGGGACTCATCATGAAGAAACAACAGCTCACAGCTGCCATCCTGTCCGCGCTGGCGGCGGGAACGCTCTCGTTTGCGGGAACGGCGTCGGCTGCCGCTTCGGACGAGGTCGCGGAAGACCTTGGCGAGACGGTCGTCACGGCCGAGCGCATCCCGACGGAGAACATGAGCACGCCGGCCGACGTGGCGGTCGTCACGGCCGAGGACATCGCATCGAACCATTACGCCGATGTTGCTGAGGCGCTGAACCATGTCGACGGCGTCGTCATGACGAATGGCGCGAGCGGCAATGACCAGGTCGTGCGCATCAACGGCGAGGAGGTCGTGCTCGTCGATGGCGAGCGCCTCAATGACGACCAGGGCTCTATGAGCCGTGCGAGCGCGACGCTCACGCGCATCCCGTCCGTCAAGGACATCGAGCGCATCGAAGTCGTGAAGGGCGCGGGCTCGGCGCTCTACGGCAGCGATGCTGTCGGCGGCGTCGTCAACATCATCACGAAGAAGGCGAAAGAAAACCGCACCGAGGTCGATCTCAACACGGGCTCGTGGAAGTCGCACAACTACGAGCTCTATAACCAGGGCTCGGATGGCGGCTTGAGCTGGACGATTGCGGCCGGTCTCCAGAAGCGCGGCGATTTTTACTACAAGGACCAGCAGGGCGATACGACGCGCATGGATGGCAGCGAATGCAGCAACAATGGTGTATCGCTGAATCTCCGTCAGGAACTCGCGGATGACCAGTCCGTCGGTCTGCGCTTCGCACATCGCACGATAGATGGCGGTTCGCCAGCCTATGACACCTATGGTTCCTATGGCCCCGCAGGCGCGTTTTATTCGAAAAATCAGCAACAAATCATGAACGATGTCTCTGTGACATATCGTTTCAAGGAAGATACGAAGCTGCCAGGCTATCTGCGCTATTTCAATCACTACAAGGCGACGGACTTCAGCGGCAAGTTCAACACGCGCATGCAGGGCATCGACTATCAGGACGGCTGGCGCCTTGACAAGAACAACAAGCTCGTCGCAGGTGCCGAGTGGCATCGGAGCAATTCATCGAACAAAGTTTCGGGCTATGAGGACAAGAAAATCACGACGACGGCGCTCTATGTGCAGGATTCCATGCATCTCGCAGACAAATGGACGCTCGTGCCGGGGCTGCGCATGGATCATCACAGCGAGTTCGGCACGCACTGGTCGCCGAAAGTCGCCATCAACTACCGCCCGGATCACGATACGAAGGTCTATGCATCGTGGGGACGCGTGTTCAAGGCGCCGACGGCAGATGACATGTACTACACGGATGCGTATATGAAAGGCAATCCGGATCTCGATCCTGAGTCCGGCCATGTCGAGAATATCGGCATCAGCCATGTATTTACACCGGGGACGTCTCTTGACCTGAGCTATTTCAATTCTGATCTGCATGATGCCATTGCCTGGGGCCCGGATTCAACAGGGATTTGGACATCGCTGAATCTGAATGAAGAAAAAAAGCATGGCCTCACGCTGAGCTGGAAGCAGGAACTTTCCAAGCAGTGGAGTTACAACCTTGGCTATTCGTATACACATACGGAATCGGATGCGAAGTCTGGCTATCTCCTTCATAACAGCATGCCGAACGGCTACCGCATCGGCCTTCACTATCATCAGGGCCCGTGGAAGGCAAACCTTGAAGGCCGCATGGGCTCGGGCCTCGATGAGACGTCCTATGGCGACCACCACTATGCCGTGTTCGATTTCAACACGAGCTATGCGGCAACGGATCAGCTGACGTTCTATGCAAAGGCACTGAACTTCACGAATCAGGCATATTCGCGCTATGCAGGCTGGAAATATCCGGCACCGGGCCGCTTCTTCCAGATCGGCATGACGTATACGTTCTGAGGAATGGATTGCGATGCCAGTGATGACGGAAACGAATGAAACGGTCTTGCAGGCGGAGCATCTCTCGGCCGGCTATGAGGGCCGCACAGTGCTTGAGGATGTTTCCTTTGCCATCCATCCCGGCGAGCTCGTCGGGTTCCTCGGGGCGAATGGCGCGGGAAAGAGCACGCTCCTGAAGACGCTGCGCGGGATTCAGCCTGCGCTCGGCGGTATGGTCTGGATTTTCGGGCAGGACATCCATGCGTTTTCGCCGCGCGCGTTTGCACAACAGGCGGGCTATCTCGCGCAGCAATCCTCCATCCCGTTTGCCTACACGGTGCGGGACATCGTCCGGATGGGGCGGTATCCCTATCTTGCCTGGTGGCAGCGCGAGGGCGCGGAAGATGCAGCCATCGTGCAGGCGAGCCTCGCGTTCGTCGGCATGGAGGCACTTGCTGAACGGCCGATGCGCGAGCTTTCGGGCGGCCAGCGCCAGCGGGCACTGTTTGCAAAAGTTCTCGCGCAGCAGACGCCGCTGCTGCTGCTCGACGAGCCGGCGACGGGCCTTGATATCATCTATCAGGAAGAGCTGTTCCGCTTCTGTCAGGAACTCTGCGCAGCCGGGCGCACAGTGCTCATGGTCGTGCACGAGCTCGGCCTTGCGGCGCGGTTCTGCTCGCGTCTGCTGCTCTTTGGCGGCGGCAGGCTTCTCGCAGATGGCACGCCGCGTGACGTGCTGACATCCGAGCGGCTCAGCGCGGCCTATGGTGCGCCGATTGCCGTCGAGGAGGTTCCGCAGACCGGCCATTATGACATCTATGTCGAGCCGGGGCCTGCGCGGCCGGATCATCAGGAGCTCTTGAAGCTTTTGCTGGGCTCTCAATCTTCAGCCTCCCTCTTCGAGGGAGGGGGACCGCGAAGCGGTGGTGGGTGTGTCGGAGGCAGGTCGTGACGTTGTTATCGATTTTTTCATCAAAGGAAGGCAATTGCATGTTGCGCCGCAGCGGTATTTTTGCCGTCCTCTGCCTGCTGCTCGCCCTCGCTGCCGTGCTCTCGCTTGCGTGGGGGCAGATGGACATTCCGTTCCATCACGTGCTTGCTTCGCTTGCGCGGGGCATGGACTTGCCGTTTTTCGAGGGGATCACCGTACCAGCTGACGAGGATGCCGTGCTCTGGCAGATTCGTTTGCCGCGCACGATCATCGGTCTCATGGTTGGTGCGGGACTCGCTATTTCAGGCGCGGTGCTCCAGGGCATCTTTGCGAATCCTCTGGCGGATCCGGGCATTATCGGCGTTTCGAGTGGCGCGTCGGTCGGCGCAATCCTCGCGATTGCGGCGGGGCTTACGGGCGTGAGCCTCTATGCGCTGCCAGTCTGTGCGCTCATTGGCGCATTGCTTGCCGTTGCCCTGACGGTCTCGCTTGCCATGCGCCATGGCCGTGTGCCCGTCCTGACGCTGCTGCTTTCGGGCGTCGTCGTCGGCATGTTCCTTTCGGCCGTCACGGCGGCCATTTTGACGGCGCTCAATGAGAGCAAGATGCAGGCGTATCTTTTCTGGACTATCGGCGGGCTCGACTACCGCCGCTGGGATCATGTCTTCCTGGCCATCGGCCCGATGGGCATGAGCACGATCGTCATGCTGTTGCTCGCACGCCATCTCGACGTGCTCGCGCTCGGCGATGATGAAGCGCGCGCGGTCGGCATGCCCGTGACGCGCTACCGCATGATGTTCCTCGCCCTCGCCGCGCTTACGACGGCGACCGGCGTCTGCGTCAGCGGCAACATCGGCTTTGTCGGCCTCGTCGTGCCGCACATGATGCGCATGCTTCTCGGGCCGGGGCATCGGCTGCTCCTGCCGGCGAGCCTGCTCGCAGGCGCCTGCTTCCTCGTGCTCTGCGATGCAGCCGGCCGTATCCTCATGCCGGGGGCGGAGATCCGCGTTGGCATCATGACGGCGTTCATCGGCACGCCGTATTTCCTCTATCTCCTGCGCCGCGAGACGCGGAAGATGGATTGAATCTGACAGGAGGTTTTCATGGAAAACATCATGGCAGGCGTCGAGCTGTTCCAGAAGGGCGGTTTCATCATGTATGTGCTGCTGCTCTGCTCACTGTTCGTCGTCGCGACAGGCATCGAGCGGTGGCAGTATTTCCGCCGGATGGATGCCGGCCGTGCGTTCGCCGGATCGTTTGCCGAGCTGGCAGGACGTGCGGACTGGGATGGAGCCATGCGCCTCGCAAAAGAGGCAAAGGGAGCGCTCCCGGCGCTCCTCACGGAGGCGGCAGGCCGCGGGCACGGCGTGCACACGTATCTCGAAATCCAGTCGGGGCTCGTGCTTTCGCGCCTGCGCGCACGGCTCTACTATCTTTCCGTCATCGTCACGATGGCGCCGCTCCTGGGCCTGCTCGGCACGATCAGCGGCATGATTTCGGCATTCAGCGTCTTCAACGTGCAGACGTCGCAGGCATCGGCCATCACG
>ONJV01000219.1 GCA_900318215.1 uncultured Veillonellaceae bacterium | reverse complement strand
CGTCGGCTTCTTCATCAGCCGCACGGGGGAGAACCGCATGCTCATCGACATCGCGCACCTCCTGCGCCTGCGCTCCGTGCCGCGGCTGCTGATCACGTCGGCGCCATCGAGCACGCTCGCCTCCCTCGCGGACGTGACGTTCCCCGTCGCGACCGTCGATACCATGGAGAAGCTCGGCCCGCGCATCTTCCTGCTCGGCGCGAAGTATGTGACGGATCTCCTTTTCGCCGTCCTCATGACGCGGCTCGATTTCTCCGACGCGAAGAAAAAAGAACAATGGCTCAACGGCCATTTCCATTATTGATTGTTTTTGACCAAAACGCCTCAGCGCTTGCTGGGGCGTTTTTTTGTAGCGCTGTTACAGGCAGCACTTTTCATGAAAGAAAAATGAAACAGCATTGTTTCTTATTGTTCTCCTCTTATTGAGCGGAAAGAGCGCCTTTGTTATGATGTCATTGTTCTTGAGGAGCATTGGGATAGCAGACGCTTCTCGGACACATCGCCATCTGGTACCGAATGGGGAAAAATAGGAGGGGACTATATGAATCGACAAAAACTCTTTGACAGCTTCATCGAGTTCATGGGACGATTCGCGCAGCTCAAGGCAGTTGCCGCGCTGCGTGATGGCTTTATCATGACGACGCCGTTTACGATCTGCGGCTCGGTGTTCCTGTTGTTGGCAAATCTTCCTGTGCCTGGCTACGGCGATTTCATGAATTCGCTGTTCGGCAAGGACTGGACGGCGCCGCTCAACGCTGTGGCCGGCGGTACGTTCAGCGTACTCGCGCTCATCGTTGTATTATCCATCACCTATAAGTATGTGGAGAATGAAGGCTGTGACGCGATGATGGCAGCCATCCTCGCGCTCTCGACGTTCCTCATTCTGATGCCGCCGACCATCGTGACGAAGGAGGGCGCCGTCGTCGGCGACATCATCCCGAAGGCGTGGGCAGGCAGCAACGGCGTCATCACCGCCATCCTGATCGCGTTCTTCGTCTCGTGCGTGTTCTGCTACTTCGAGAAGCACCACATCGGCATCAAGATGCCGGACGCCGTGCCGCAGGGCGTGGCGCGCGCGTTCTCCGCGCTCGTGCCGGGCATGGTGTTCTTCACGACGGCGTCCGTGCTCTACGGCCTCTGCCACTACGTCGGCGCGACGACGCTGCCGGAGCTCATCTTCAAGGTCATCCAGACCCCGCTGCAGGGCCTCTCGGACTCGCTCGCGGGCGGCACGATCATCGTCAGCCTGCAGAGCATCCTCTTCTGGGCCGGCATCCACGGGCCGAACGTCGTCGGCGGCGTCGTGAGCCCGCTGCTCATCGCGAACTCGCTCGACAACCAGCATCTGCTCGATATGGGCTCGATATGGGCATGTCGCTCGTCAACAACCCGCAGGCGAAGATCTTCACCTGCCAGATCAACGATGTCTTCGTCAAGAGCGGCGGCTGCGGCCTCACGCTGGGCCTGCTGATCGCGGGCCTCTTCACGGCGAAGTCCGATCAGCTCAAGTCGCTGATGAAAATGGCGTTCGTGCCGGGACTCTTCAACATCAACGAGCCGATCATCTTCGGTCTGCCGATCGTATTCAACCCGTATCTTCTGGTGCCGTTCGTGCTCGTGCCGCTCTTTGCGATGTTCATCACCTGGTTCGCGATTTCCACGGGCTTCATGGCGCCGTTCAGCGCCGTGCAGGTACCGTGGACGACGCCGCCGATCATCGCGGGCTTCCTGCTCGATGGCTGGCAGGGCGCGGTCATCCAGATCGTGAACCTGGTCATGGCGACGGCGATCTACTTCCCGTTCCTGAAAGCGCAGGACAAGGCGTTCCTGAAAGAAGAGCACAGCAAAGAAGCAGAGTGAGCAGTGGAATCGCAGATATAGATAGTAAACTGCATGTATAAACATCCACTTCGTGGACATTGTGCATCGCCCTTGCAGTAAATTGTTTGGGGAATATGGGGAATAAAGGAGAGAAGAGTATGAAAAAGACAGCAAGCATTCTTGCCGCATTGGCTCTGACGGCTGGCATCAGCGGGCAGGCGTTTGCCGCCGAGGGAGCGGCGAGCTTCTCCGATGTGCCGGAAGGACATTGGAGCTATGGCGCCATCGACCAGCTCGTCAAGGATGGTATTCTCGAGGGCAATGGGGACGGCACGTTCGCGGGAGATCGTGCGATGAGCCGCTACGAGATGGCAGCGGTCATCGCCCGCGCACAGGAAAAGCTCAAGACGGCGAACCCCGCTGATGAAGCGCTCATCGAAAAGCTCGCGAATGAGTATCAGGCGGAGCTTGTGAAGATGGATGAGAAAAATGAAGCGCGTTACGAGGAGCTGAAGTCGAAAATTGATAAGGTGCAGCTTTCCGGTTTTGTGCGGGCGAAATATGACAGCGACAGCGGCGACAAGGGTGTCGGCTCTCAGAATAATAACAAGCACTTCTATATGGATCTGGAAGGCAGTATGAAAGTAGGGGACAAATGGACAGCGCATTTCCAGAGCGAGACACGCAAGGGCTATACGGTCAACCAGTCATGGCGCAAGAACTCCAGGGATGACGATCAGGACGGCACGTTCCAGAGAATCTGGGTAGAAGGGAATGCAGGCAAGCTTGGCGTCACGGTCGGTACGAAGTGGTGGGGCTACGGCTTTCAGAATGTCTCCTTTGGTCATGCGGCAGATGGAGTTCAGCTCTCGTATGATTTCGCGCCGAACTGGAATATCAAGGGATTCGGTCTCCGTCCGCGCCAGGGTGATCTCGTCTCGATGCCGGACGGGCAGGATACGCATATTTACGGCGCGAGCGTGACGGGGAAGCTCGGACACAGTTTTGACGCGGCGCTCACATTCATGGGGAATAAGGACTACAAAGGCCGGGATGGCGACCGCGGCGACCAGAAGATGAGCCGCCTCTACGCCATTGATTTGGGGACGAATCTTAACAAAGACCTGCGGCTGACGGGAACGTATACGCGCACGAATGCGGAAGCGTATCGCTCGAGCAGGGAGATTCGCCTCGACTACCGGAATCTCGATATGGAGAAGGTCGGCAGCTGGAACCTCTATACGCGTATCTTCAACTTCGAGCGCTATGGCGATGTCTCGCATGATGATGAGTGGGGCTCACTGCCGGCAGATACCCGCGGCTGGCTTGTCGGTTTCCGCTATGTGCCGTATAAAGATGTCGTCTGGGAGACGTTTTATTCCGATCAGAAACAGAACTGTTCTGGAACGAGTGAGGACATGAAGCAAAAGGCCAAGCGTCATCTCTTCCGCACACAGCTCGATTTCCACTTCTAAATTAGTACTGGTTTGATAAGGTGCCCTGACTTGCGCATCTGCGCTGCCTCTTTTTGAAATCAATCAGAAATGCGATGGCAGAACGTTTCACCGCGTTCTGCTAGGCATGTGATGAGGGGAGTGTGCAGACGCGTGAAGACAGGGCACTCAATTCATTCCTGCTTCTATGTATGCAGGTGTGCAGTTCACAATGATGAAAGGTGTGTTCTTTATGAAAAAAATTGTATTGCTTTGTGCCTCTGGCATGTCGACGAGTATTCTCGTGAACAAGATGAAGGAGGCTGCTGCTGCCGCTGGCAAGGACTACGAGATTGCCGCTTACTCCGCCTCGGAGGCGGCCACGAAGGCTGCGGACGCCGACGTGGTGCTGCTCGGTCCCCAGATCCGTTTCTCCAAGGACAAGATCGCCGCGGAGCTGCCAGGCGTGCCGGTCGAGGCCATCGACATGCGCATGTACGGCCGCATGGACGGCAAGGGCACGGTGGAACTCGCTGAGAAGATCATGAAGGGGTGAGCGACATGGGTGATTTAGAGCAGATTGCTTTCCAGATCATCTCGATGGTCGGTACGGCGCGCAGCTCCTACATCGAGGCCATCCAGGCCGCGAAGCAGGGTGACTACGCCAAGGCGGAGCAGCTCATCAAGGAAGGCGACGAGGCATTCGTCGAGGGGCATGACGCGCACACGAGCCTGTTGACGCGCGAGGCGTCGGGCGAGAAGAACATCGTGAGCCTGCTCATTCTCCACGCGGAGGATCAGCTCATGAGCGCGGAGGCATTCAAGACCATCGCGCTGGAGTTCATCAGCGTCTATCAGCGTCTGGACGGCAAGGAGGAGACAGTATGAGCTTTCCGAAAGGATTTCTTTGGGGCGGTGCGGTCGCCGCGCATCAGCTCGAGGGCGCGTGGCAGGCGGGCGGCAAGGGACCATCGGTCGCTGACGTCATGACGGTCGGCGGCCCCGGCGTGCCCCGCGAGATCACGGATGGCGTCCTGCCCGGGAAGTACTATCCGAACCACGAGGCGATCGACTTCTATCACCACTACAAGGAGGATATCGCGCTGCTCGCGCAGCTCGGTTTCAAATGTTTCCGCACCTCGATCGCCTGGACGCGCATTTTCCCGAACGGCGATGAGGAGACGCCGAATGAGGCCGGTCTCAAGTTCTACGACGACCTCTTTGACGAGATGCATAAGTACGGCATGGAGCCGGTCATCACGCTCTCGCATTTCGAGATGCCGTATCATCTGGTGACGGAGTACGGCGGCTGGCGCAGCCGCAAGCTCGTCGATCTCTTCGTGCGCTTCGCCGGGGTCTGCTTCGAGCGTTACAAGGACAAGGTCAAGTACTGGATGACGTTCAACGAGATCAACAACCAGCGCAATCTGGACGATCCGTTCGCGTCGTTCACCAACTCGGGCGTGCGCTACGAGGAGGGCGAGGACCGCGAGGCGGTGCTCGCGCAGGTCGCGCACCATGAGTTCATCGCCTCGGCCAAGGCCGTCGTGCTCGGTCACAAGATCAATCCTGATTTCGAGATCGGCTGCATGCTTGCGATGTCGCCTGTCTACCCGGCCTCGTGCCGGCCGCTCGACCAGATCGCGGCGCTCAAGGAGATGGACCGGACGTTCGCTTTCGCCGATGTCCAGTGCCGCGGCCACTATCCCGCGTATCTCCTGCGCGAGTGGGAGAGAAAGGGCTTCAAGCTGCAGGTAGAGGACGGCGATATGGCGCTGCTTGAGGCGGGCAAGGTCGATTATTTCGCGCTCTCCTACTACATGAGCTTCGTGAGCGAATATGACGCGGCGGCGCCCGGGGCGCGCAAGGAAGTCCCGAATCCCTATGTCAAGGCCTCGGACTGGGGTTGGCAGATCGATCCGGTCGGCCTGCGCTACACGCTCAACGTGCTCTCCGAGCGCTACGAGCTGCCGCTGATGATCGTCGAGAACGGCATCGGGCTGCATGAGCAGCCGGCGGCTGACGGCATCGTGCACGACGA
>ONJV01000220.1 GCA_900318215.1 uncultured Veillonellaceae bacterium | reverse complement strand
CTTGAAAAGACAAGAATCGTTCAAAAACGAAGCATGGACGAGGAAAACAGAGCAGAATCATGATAATCCGCCAAAAGCAAGAGTTAAGTCTCTTGCTTTTTTTTTCGATACTCCTAGCAGAAGATAAAAATATCTGGAACTCTGAATCTCACGGAGTTTCATGAATGTACAAGCAGGGAAGGCAGTCAAGGTGGTGGAACCATGATCATCAACAACATCCAATCGGTCACGTCCCTCTATGGCACCTCGCAGGCGACAGGCGCATATCGCGCGCGCAGCAAGGCGGCTGAGAGCACCCGTGACGAAGTCGAGATTTCCGAAGCCGGTCAGAACTTCAGCGAAATGCTCCAGAAGCTCCGCGAGGAGCCGGAAGTCCGCCAGGACAAAGTCGATTACTATTCGAAGGCCATCGCGAACGGCACGTACCAGGTGTCTGCGGAGAACATCGCTGCGGCCATGCTCGGCCAGCGCATCTGACGGGGCATCATCCTGAGAGGAGGAAGCTATGACATCACAGAACACGCGCCAGGCAGCTGGCATTGGGACGGGCTGGAAGGAACTCCTCCAGGTACTGAACGGACTCAACAAAAGCTACGAAGCCCTGATTGAGCTGAGCCAGAAGAAGCACAAGGCGCTTGTCTTCATCGACCTCAAATCCATCGAAGCCATGAACGACACGGAGGCGAAGCTCACGCAGGACATCCGGCAGCTCGAAGAGCGGCGGCAGAAAGCCCTCATTCACCTGGCTGTGGAAAACCGGGCCATCAAGAAGGACACGCGGATGGCGGAGCTCGCGCGCTATGCGCCGACGCCGCAGATCCGCGTGCTCCTGCAGAAGCTCCACGAAGCGCTGACCGCCTCGACGACGAAAGCTCAGGAGCTCCGCGAGAACAACCGCGTCCTGATTGAAGGAGCGCTTTCTGCCGTGACATATCATCTGAACCGCATCGGAGGCACGCATGTGGAAAACACATACGGCAGCTCCGGGCAGGAGGTCGTGACGCATGCCCGCAACTTTGAATACAATGCATGAGCCGGACGCCGTGACGGCGAAAGCCGCGGCGCTGCTCAAGGCAGAGTACCTCTGCGGGCGCGAGATTGCGCAGGCTGTTGAGACGCTCCAGAAGACCCTGCTCGAAAGCACGTCTGGAAAAGGCGTCCGCGAAGAGGCGAAAGCGCTCGAAGTCCTGCTGCAGAAGCTCGCGAAAATCGGGCAGCACACGGATGCGTTCCTGCATGCAGCGCGAAAGGACAGCCTCGCGGCCTCCCTCGCGGCGGCACCACCTTCGCCGCTCCGCGAAAAGGCGCTGCTGCTTGCCAGCCGCGCCGCCGAGCAGCAGCATGCGCTCAAATCCTCGCTTGCGGCCGCGCAAGGGCTCCTCGAAAAGAGCCGCGGCTTCATCGAGTTCCATGTCAACCTCCTGAACCAGACCGTCGCGAGCGACACGTACGCGCCGCCGGGCGGCAGCGGGAGCGAATCCGAGCTTCGGCGCGGCCGCCGGATGTTCGATGCCAACATTTGAAATCAAAGAAGATAGGTGATCATATATGCGTTCCACATTTGCCGGACTCAACACGATGGTGCGAGGCATTTTCTCGAACCAGCTCTCGCTCGACACGACGGGCCACAACATCACGAATGCCTCGACGGAAGGCTATTCCCGCCAGAGCGTCAACCTCGCTGCGACGCGCGGCCAGAACGTCTCGTCCATCTATGGCGAAGTCATCGTCGGCACGGGCGTCGATTCGACGTCCATCCTGCGCGCACGCAACGTCTACGCCGACAAGCAGTACTGGGCAGAGACGTCGCAGCAGAAATACTTCACGACGCAGCAGACGAACTACGACAAGGTCGAAGCCATCTTCGACGACTCGAAGAACACGGGCCTCAAGAACGCCATCACGGAGTTCTACAATGCCTGGAACGACCTCTCGACGAACTCTTCGACGGCCAGCAACCGCATCGCCGTCATCGAGAAGGGCAACGTCGTCGCCGACCGCATCAAGACGACGGCGCAGCAGCTCCAGTCGCAGATCAATTCCCAGTACGAGGACATGCGGCTGAACGTCAAGTCCATCAATGACTATTGCGACCAGCTCACGCAGCTGAACCAGAACATCATGCAGACTGAGGCATCGGGCGGCACGGCGAACGACCTTCGCGACCAGCGCGACGAGATTGTCGACAAGCTCTCGGAATACATGAACCTCAACATCTACGAAGACGACAAGGGCATGTACTCCGTCGTCTCGAACGGCATCACGCTCGTCAATGGCAACAGCCACCTGACGCTCGAAATGTCCGACCCGTATGCGAACAAGACGTACGGCATCAGCGACTACTCCGTCAACATCAAGGAGTCTGGCGTCGTCTTCCTGCCGACGAACGGCAGCATGAAGGCGCAGCTCGACACGATTGCCGAGGACAAGGGCTACATCGACAAGCTCGCGAACATCTCGGCGACGTTCCTGACGACGTTCAACTCGATGCACCAGCAGGGCGCGGGCATCGACGGCACGGACAGCTCGCTCGGTGACGACGATGGCACGTCCGCTTATGTCGGCCCGTCGTACGGCCGCAACTTCTGGGGCGACGAAGACACGCTCTACACATGGGACGCAGACAACCAGAAGGTCGTCGCCAAGAAGATGACGGATATCAAGCGCTCGCTGTCCGTCGATACGGCGATCGTGGGCACGGATAAGGTCCGCACGCCGAAAGTCACGATTACGGGCACGCTCGACAGCACGGAGAACCTCGATGGCATCAACATCATCAATGCCCTCGGCATCTGCACCGACATCAAGTCGACGGGCGGTCAGAACCTCATCGCTGCGCGCAAGCTCGCCGTCGAAGAAGACACGAGCTCCACGGGCGCACTCAAAGGCACATACAGCGTCAAGGTGAACGGCTCCGGCGATGGCACGAATGCGACGAACCTCTCGACCATCATCAACATGGACCAGGCGAACGTCCATTCGACGTCGTTCCTCGTCTACAATGATGGCACGTCGGACTACTATGATACGACCACGATTCTCGACCGCACGACGATGACCGAGCCGGAATCGACGAAGCGCGCCATCAATACGGACTCCATCAACGCCTACTACTCCGCGACGGTCGCGAAGCTCGGCAGCGACTCCGAATCCGTCGATGACAAGTCGGATGCGCAGGACAAGCTCATCACGCAGATCAAGAATTGGCGCTCGTCTACGTCGGGCGTCGATTGGAACGAGGAGCTCTCGAACATGATCATGTTCCAGCAGGGCTACAGCGCCTGCTCGCGCTGCCTGACGACGATGGACGAGATGCTTGACAAGCTCATCAACAGCACCGGCATGGTCGGCCGCTGATGATTCGATGAAATAGGAGGAATTTCCATATGGCAATCCGCGTCAGCAGCAACCAGATGGTTTATAACTATAAGAAACAGCTCAACGATGCCAACAGCCGCAACGACAAGCTCTTGGAGCAGGGCGACGGCAACAAGCTCCACCGCCCGTCCGACGACTCCGTCGCTTATACGAAGTACCTGCGCTTCGACACGTCGAGCGCGGAGAACACGCAGTACCAGGAGAACGTCGATACCGGCGTCTCGTGGATGAAGGCCTCGGATTCGGCGCTCGTCTCGATGACGAACATCCAGACGACGTTCAAGGAAAAGACCGTCTCGGCCGCCAACGGCGACAAGACCGAGACCGACATGACGGCCATCGGCAAGGAAATGATGGCCGAAATCCAGGAGCTCACGTCACTTGGCAATACGATGCAGGGCGACCGCTACCTCTTTGCAGGGCAGAAGGACACGACGATGCCGTTTTCGCTCTCTGAGACACAGATTGACCGTGGTCTTGCCAAGACGCTTGACGATAAGGCTAGCGCGTACTTCAGCGGCGACGGCGCGGCGACG
>ONJV01000223.1 GCA_900318215.1 uncultured Veillonellaceae bacterium | reverse complement strand
ACCTGGCCGAGGAGCTCAAGGACATCGGCCTTTCAGATGTCACGCTCGACGCGCATGGCTATATCATGGCGACGCTGCCGGCCAATGACGGCGGCGCTGGCAAGACGGTCGGCTTCATCTCGCATCTCGACACGGCGCCCGATGCGCCGGGCGGCCCGATGCATCCGCGCATCGTCAAGGACTATGACGGCAAGGACATCGTGCTGAACGAGAAGGAAAACGTCGTGCTGTCTCCGAACGAGTTCCCGGAGCTCCTGGACTACAAGGGCCAGGACATCATGGTCACGGATGGCATGACGCTGCTCGGAGCTGATGACAAGGCAGGTCTGACGGCCATCGTCACGGCGGCAGAGTATCTCGTCAAGCATCCTGACATCAAGCATGGCACGATCCGCATCGGCGTGACGCCGGACGAGGAGACGGGTCGCAGCGCAACGCTGTTCGATGTTGAAAAATTCGGCGCGGACTTTGCGTATACGGTTGATGGCGGCGCGATCGGCGGCCTCGAATATGAGACGTTCAATGCTGCGAACCCGATCATCACGTTCCATGGCCGCAGCGTCCATACGGGCGATGCGAAGGGCAAGATGCTCAATGCGCTGACGCTAGCTGCCGAGTGGCAAAGCCTCTTGCCGGCCGGCGAGAAGCCGGAGTACACGGAAGGATATGAAGGCTTCTTCCATGTCTACAAGATTTCGGGCGGCGTCGAGACCTGCACGATGCACATGCTCGTGCGCGACCATGACCGCGCGAAATTCGAGGAGCGCAAGGCGTTCCTGAACAAATTAGCCGCTTTCTTCAACGAGCGTTATGGCGCTGGCACGGTCGAGGTCACGCCGCATGATGTCTACTACAACATGCGCGAGAAGATCGAGGACGGCAACATGTATGTCGTCGATCTCGCGAAAGAAGCCATGCGCGAGGCTGGCATCGAGCCGGTCATCTCGCCGGTGCGCGGCGGCACGGATGGCTCGCAGCTCTCGTTCCGCGGCCTGCCGTGTCCGAACCTCTTCACGGGCGGCCTCAACTATCATGGCCGCTACGAATATCTGCCGCTGCCGTCGCTCAAAGCGGCCGCCGAGACGACGCTGCATCTGATGGTGCTGGCGGGGAAAGCACACTAAATCAGCCGCCCTCTCAGAGAGCGGTGGAAGGAGTCCCCTGCACGGCAAAGGGAGTGCAGATAGCAGAACTTCTGCGGGTGCGATTTCGAAGGAGGTACGCCATGCGCATCATCGACGCCCATCTTCATTTTGGCAAGGAGCCGTATTTTGACGACATTGCGCGCAAGGCGCAGCATGAAAATACCGAAGCGCACCTGCGCAAAGAGTATGCGCGGCTCGGCATCGTCGGCGGCATCGTCATGGGCAATCGGCCGGTTGCGGATGTAACAACGGCGTACCCGTCGATGCTCCGTTACTGCGTCGGCATTGAGCGCTTTTCACTGCCGGGCTCGGGCGACTGGCTCGATTCCGCGGTCCGCGAAGAAGCGCTGCCACTTGTGGAGCAGCATTTGAAGCGGAAGGAATGTGTTGGCATCAAGCTGTATCCAGGCTATCATCCGTACTGGATCTATGACGATGCGTTTGCGCCGCTTTACCGTCTCGCTGCGCAGTATGGCAAGCCTGTCGCCGTCCATACGGGCCTGACGGCATCGGGGGATGCATACCTCAAGTACAGCCATCCCTCTGTGATGGACGAAGCCGCGACGAAGTTCCGCGACGTGCAGTTCGTCATGTGCCATTTTGGCGAGCCGTGGTATACGGATGCGGCGGCCGTGCTCGAAAAGAACCCGAATGTGGCCGCGGACCTCTCGGGCATCCTCGAAGGCAAAATCTGGGATTTCCCGGCATTCTACCGCAAGCAGAAATACTATATCGAACAGCTCAAGGGCTGGATTTCGTATCTCGACAGCTACGACCGTTTCATGTTCGGCACGGACTGGCCGCTCGCGAATCTCGAAGACTATATCACGTTTACGAAGGACATCATTCCCGAAAAGCACTGGGATGCGGTGTTTTTTGAAAATGCAAAGCGCATCTATCAGCTGACTTAACACGGAAGCCTCCCTCTAGAGGGAGGGGGACCGCGAAGCGGTGGAAGGAGTAGTAGGGTGATGAAGACTGACAAGGATGCAGACGTTGCTAAAGTCTTTCGCAACGTTCCGCATACGTGTTCGTCTCCAGCACCTAACTACTCCCCCAGTCAGCTTCGCTGACAGCCCCCTCTAGAGGGGGCCTGCTATCCAAGAGTACGATTCGCACATTTACAGGAGGAAACAATTTGGCATTACTGGATATCAAGAAGGCCGGCAATCCCGTCCTCAAGGAGCACTGCGCGCCGGTGGAGCGCGTTGACAAGCGTCTCAAGAAGCTTCTTGACGATATGGCCGAGACGATGTATGAGGCGGACGGCGTCGGCCTCGCGGCACCGCAGGTCGGCGAGCCCATCCGCATGATTGTCATCGACGTGCAGGACGACCACGGCCTTTTGGAGCTCATCAACCCCGTCATCACGTACCGCGAAGGCACGGCCGTCGATACGGAGGGCTGCCTCTCCGTGCCGGATATTTATGGCGAGGTCGAGCGCGCGGCAAAGGTCAAGGTCGAGTACGAGAACCGCCGCGGCAAGAAGCAGCACCTGACGGCGACGGGCCTGCTCGCGCGCTGCATCCAGCATGAGTGCGACCACCTCGAGGGCCAGCTCTTCATCGACATCGCAAAGAGCGTCCACAAGGGGGCGGATGCATGAAGCGGTTCCGCGTCATCTTCATGGGCACGCCGGAATTTTCCGTGCCGTGCCTCGAAATGCTCGATAAAAACTGCGACGTCATCGCCGTCATCACGCAGCCGGACAAGCCGCGCGGGCGCGGGCAGAAGCTCACGCCTTCGCCGGTCAAAGAATATGCTGTGGCGCATGACCTGCCCGTGTACCAGCCCGCGAAAATCAAGACAGACGAGTTCACGGAAAAGCTCGAAGCCATGAAGCCCGACCTGATGGTCGTCGTGGCGTTCGGCCAGATTCTTTCGCAGCGCATCCTCGACATCCCGCCGTATGGCTGCATCAATGTTCATGCGTCGCTGCTGCCGCGCTATCGCGGCGCTGCGCCGATGCAGTGGTGCGTCATCAATGGCGAGAAAGAGACGGGCGTCACGACGATGTTCATGGACGCCGGCCTTGATACGGGCGACATGCTGCTGAAGGAAACATTCCCGATGGGCGAGGACACGACGCTCGAAGACGTCCATGATGGCCTCATGGCCATGGGCGCGGGCGTGCTCGAAAAGACGCTTGAACAGCTGTCGGACGGCACGCTTCAGCGCACGCCGCAGACAGGCGAATCGAACTATGCGCCGATGCTCGACAAGGAGACGGGCCATATCGACTGGACGAAATCCGCCGAGAGCATCCATAATCTCGTGCGCGGCCTCGATTCCTGGCCCGGCGCTTATACGTTCCTTGACGGCAAGAAATACAAGGTCTGGAAGACGCGCCGCACGGGCGAGAAGACGGACGCTGACGCTGGCACGATCCTCGTCGCCGACAAGAAGCAAGGCCTTCGCGTGGCGGCAGGCGGCGAAGTGCTCGAAATCACAGAGCTCCAGGCGCCCGGCAAGAAACGCATGAAGGCGGCCGACTACCTCAATGGCCATGGCATTGCGCTGCCGGCGCGTTTTGAAGGCTGAGTTATATTTTCCATCTTTGGAGAAAAGCGATGGAATCCACACAGAATATCAAGAAAAACTTCATCATGCCGAAACGCCCGAAGAAA
>ONJV01000224.1 GCA_900318215.1 uncultured Veillonellaceae bacterium | reverse complement strand
GGGGGAGGTGGCACGCAAAGCGTGCCGGAAGGGGTAGTTAGAAGCACTGGCCTATCAAAAACATCGCTGCAACTTAAGCAGTTTTTTGTGCGTAGTCGATGACTTCGCCATTCTTCTCATGCACGACGACTTCCTTCTCATACTCGAAGCACTCGTCCGCGATGTCCTTGTTGAGCCAGATCAGGCAGATGAGGTTCGGGATGATCATGAGGCCGTTCATCGTGTCGGAGAAGTTCCAGACGATTTCGAGCGTCGTCGTTGCGCCGACGAACGTGATCAGCGAGAACAGGACGCGGTAGCCCATGATGACGGGGCGCGCCTTGATGAGGTACTCGAGCGCCTTCTCGCCATAGTACTCCCAGCCGAGGATCGTCGAGAACGCGAACAGCGCGATGGCGATGGAGACAATGAGCTTGCCATACGTGCCGAACACCGTCGAGAACGCGAGAATCGTCAGCTGGACGCCGGAAACGAGCTTGCCGGTATCGGGATCGACCGTGCCGAGCATGCCGGACGAAGCGATGACGAGGCCCGTCAGCATGCAGATGATCATCGTGTCAAAGAACGTGCCCGTCATGTTGACATAGCCCTGGCGGGACGCATGGTCCGTGCGGGCCGCAGCGGCCGCAATCGGCGCGGAGCCGAGGCCGGCCTCGTTCGAGAACACGCCGCGCGCAACGCCCCAGCGCATGGCCGTCAGCATGGAAGCGACGATGGAACCGCCGATGCCGCCCGCGACGGACTCCGTCGAGAATGCCATGGCGAACATCTGCTCGACGCCCGCCGGCACAGCATCAAAATTCACAACGATGACGATGACAGAGGCAATGAGGTAGAACACAGCCATCGTCGGCACGATGATGCTCGACACGAGGCCGATGCGGCGGATGCCGCGGACGAGGACGCTGAGGGCCAGCACCATGATGACGGCGCCGACCGCCCACGTCGGGATGCCATAGCTCGAATTCAGCGCTGCCGAAATCGAGTTGGCCTGCGTCATATTGCCGATGCCAAACGAAGCCAAAACGGCGAACAGGGAGAACAACACGGCCAGCAGGCGGCCGAAGCCGTTGTTGATGCCGTTTTTCATGGCGTACATCGGGCCGCCGGCCATCTCGCCGACGCTGTTCGTCTCACGATACTTGACAGCGAGCACGGACTCGCCATATTTCGTCGACAGGCCGAACGCCGCTGCAATCCACATCCAGACGAGCGCGCCCGGGCCGCCGAGCACCATGGCCGTCGCGACACCAACGATATTGCCCGTGCCGATCGTCGCCGACAGCGCCGTCATCAGAGACTGGAACGGAGAGATGTCGCCCGCGTGTTTGTCGCGCTTCGAGAACACCATCTTGATCGCATAGCCGAGGTTGCGCCACGGCAGAAACTTCAATCGGATCGTCAGGAAGATGCCCGTGCCGACGAGCAGCGCCAGCATCACAGGGCCCCAGACGAAATTGTTGACCGCAGCCAAGAGCGCCGATACATCCATGAAAATTCCTCCCCACACATCATTCTGTTCAAAAAGAAACAGCGCTGCCGCCGGCCTTCCACGGCCGATGTTCAAAGCAACGCTGCTTTACAGTTCATTTTATGCGCAATAGACAGTTTTGTCAACAGTGTGCGGACATGTATACATAAAAAGGCTCCCTCTCAGAGGGAGCTGTCAGCGAAGCTGACTGAAGGAGTCTCACAAGCAGGGCGGATGAGATGTACGATTGTCATTTATACGGGCATCGAAAAAATATTTTCGCACGGTACGATCGTCTCTTTCCTTTCTGCCTTCCGCCCCTCCACGAGTGCAACAATATCCACAGGAAACACCTCGACAAGCACCCGGTCCCTCCATTCCCGCCGCCAGCCGAGCCCTTCGGGAAACGATTTGACGCCCTCTTTCCGGATGGCGTCCCAGCGCAGGAGCGCGTCAAGCCGCACGAGGTCTTCCTCCCCCGCGCCAAGACTCTTTGCAAACGCCAGCAGGTACGCATAAAGCTTCCGCACGGCATGATTCCTGCGATGGAAGCCTCGCGCCTCCCACCAGTCCGCGAGCCGCTGCCAGAACGCGAAAGCATCGCCGCCCGTAAGCTGCCGCGTCAGCCACGATGTCGCCGTGCGGCAGCGGCCGGCGTTGTAATACCGCTCGAACACGTCCTCGAATGTATGCAGCCAGCGGATCTCGCCATACGTCAGCGCATCCGAGCGCAGCACCTCATACGGCGCCATCGGCATATACTCATAGCCATACGTTTCCACGAGCCCCATCATCGCCGCACCCTTAAGGAACTTCAAAAACCCGAGCTGCAGCGCGTCAGGCTGGAGCGCAAAGACATCGTTGAACGACTGATGAAACGACGATATGCCCTCCCCCGGCAGGCCGATGATCAGATCGACATGAAGGTGCATGTTGTGAAAGCCGAGAATCGTCCGGATATGGCTCGCAATCTTTGCCCAATGGTTCACGCGCGAGACCGCCGCGAGCGTCGCCTCGTTCGTCGACTGGATGCCGATTTCAAGCTGCACGCGGCCGCGCGGCATCCGCGCCAGCACGCCGAGCACCTCGTCGTCGAGGTAGTCGATGGCCACCTCAAAATGGAAATTCGTCCAACACGTTTCGGGCAGGCCCGCGATGTACTCGAGAATCGGCAGGAAATGCGCCTTTTTCGCATTGAACGTCCGGTCGACGAACTTCACCTGCCGCACATCGTGGCGCACGAAGAATGCGAGCTCGCGCAGCACGCGCGGGAGCGGCAGGTACCGCACGCCCGCCGTCGCGCACGACAGGCAGTAGGCACACGAAAACGGACACCCGCGGCTCGTCTCATAGTAGAGAATCCGCTCGCGGATGTCCGCCATTTCTTCCTCATGATACGGGAACGGCAGCGCCGAAAGCTCCGGCACGACAACGGCCGCGCCTTCGTTTACGACGCCATCCGGTTCCCGCCACGCAACGCCCGGGATGCCCGCGCCGCTTTCGCCAGAAAGTAGCCGCTCGCAGAGCGCGGCGACCGCTTCCTCGCCCTCGCCACGCACGACATAATCGACCATCGGAAACGCTTTCATGAAAGATGCCGTTTCATACGACACCTCCGGCCCGCCGCAGATGACCGTGCACCCCGGCAGCGCCGCTGGGAGCAGCTGCAACAGTTCCCTCACGCGCTCGATGTTCCAGATATAGCAGGCGATGCCGAGCACCTTCGGCTGCATCTCATAAACGGCTCCGAGCGTCGGCAGCAGGTAATCGTTGATCGTGACCTCGAGGATGCGCGAGCCCGGCACGGCTTCGCGCAGATACCGGACAGAGAGCGACGTATGCGAGTATTTCGCGTTGATGGCCAGCCAGACGATGCCGTCCGCGTCCGCTGCTTTCTCTGTCACGACAGCACCCCCTCGTCTTCTTTCGATGCCTCCGCCGTGCCAGCCGCCTCCGTCATCGGCTCCTTTGTCATGATGGGCTGGGCTTATGCGTTTCATGGGGAAGCCATTGCGAGTATGGGCGCTTCTGCGTATTTTGCAGCGGCTGCACTCTATTTCAGCACCTACTATGTGAACATGTCGATTTTTCTTGCGTATGCCGCTTCATTTCCGGATATGCAGGTTCTCCTCATGTTCTTTATTCCGGTTCGCGTGAAATACCTCGGTGTTGTCTATGCCGTCTTCCTTGTGATCGATGCATTTTCAGGCAATTACATCACACGGATCGCTCTGTTTGCCTCCCTTCTCAATTTTCTCATTTTTTTC
>ONJV01000225.1 GCA_900318215.1 uncultured Veillonellaceae bacterium | reverse complement strand
CATCCTGCTCTCCATGGCGGAGAGACGCTTCTCCTGCTCCAGTAGCAGCTGTGCCTGACGAACCAGCTGCTCAGCGGGGGACAGTGTGGCACTGTACGCGCCGGTCTTACGAATGCTGGGAATGACCTCGTGCGTGATCCAACGCTTGAATGCCTTTGCCTCTGGCTTGCGGCTGCCGAGCACCAGCGAATAGAGGCCGGGCTCGTTGACACCGTTGACTGGCTTGCCATTGCTGGCACCCTCGATTGAAACGAGGGTGCGCTCATCGCTGTCAAGTCTGTTGAGCGCGTCACTTGGATTGCCAATATCAAGAGCGTGACAAACATCCACTGCCACGAACCAGGGCTCTCCATCGATGACGGTCGTGCGTACCCGACCGAACTCAGGATTTTCGAAAATCTTCACATCGTTCATGTTGTTCCTCCTTTACGTGTCCGTCTCGTCCATCATCATCCCGAAAAGCGGGATGCTCTCATTGTCTTTTTCATGGTGCCGCTCGTTGAAATGCGTCCACCAATCATAGACGTCTTCCGCCGTCTTCCACTCCGTATGCTCGATGCCGTCGGCCTTGCGCTTTGCGAGCATCCGGCCGAACGCCGCCTTATAGCACGCGGCAATCTTCGGCCAACGCTTCGCATCCGCGAGCATTTGTTTCGACGGCTTGTAGGGGCACATGACACAGCCGACGCGCGTGCGGTCCTCGTCGTAGAGGCTGCAATACGGGATGTGGTACGTGTGGATGTACTCCCAAACCTCGTCCGTCGTCCAGTCGATGATGGGATGCAGGTAGCTCGTCTGCTTGTACGCCGTGCACGTCTCCTCCATCTTGCGTTTCTTCCGGCGCGAGCTCTCTTCATGCCGGATGCCCGTCACGATGACGTTGCCGCGTCCGTGCGATTCCTTCAGGCACTTGCAGCAGTACCTCGCGACGCGAGTCGGCGGCATCCGCTTCTTCACGATGAGCTCCCACATGGTCTGCGCTGGTCGCTCCCTCCCCTCCCAAGCCTCGGCGTATTCCTTTTTGATGAACTGCACGAGCTCGGGAGGGTCGACCGTCGTGAGGTTGTAGTGCGCGTGATACTTCACGCCCGCTCTGCAGCAGAGGTCGAGCACGACGCAGGAATCCTTGCCGCCGGAAAAGGCGACGTAGTAGCCTTTGGGATTCCTGCGAAGCGCTTCCGCCTCGTGAAGCCGCAGCCGATTCATCGCGACCTCGACCTTGTCCACCTCAACGAACTGCATTTCTTTCAGCATGCGACATTCCTTCTCGTTGACCGCAGATAGTGCTGCGCAAAGTCCCATACCTTCTTTTCGAATTTCGAAGGCTTCATGCCGCCCGTATGGATGCGGTCAAACCTGACGTGCCTATCGCGAAAATCCCAGATATCGACGAACTCAGGGGAATAGCAGAACGACATGCCTATTTTGTTCCCATACTTCAACTGGATATAGGAACGGATTCCGAAGAGCAAGTGCTCCTTTACTTTTTGGATGCCGCCGCATTCCTGGATAAATTTCGGATCGTCAAGGTCATCGATCTTCGTCTCGCACGGTACGAACAGCTTGAAGGCCTCATGTTTCTCAGCGACAGCCGCATCGTCGAACTTAGCATCTTCTTCCAGTTTCTTCATCTCTTCCTTGTATTCCGCCGTATGATTGACGAGGATGCGCTTGCCGATTTTGCGGAAGATCGGCTCATAGTCGCGCTCCGTGTCCCTGCCGGCCGTCGTCCACATGTAGTCGTTGATTTCCGGCTCCCAATAGCAGTCGAACGCGAAGACCTTGCACTCGATGTTGTCCTTCGTGCTGTGACGCTTCGCCCATTCAACGGCCTCGTCGAGGTTGTCGAAGTAGGTGTAGCTGCGGCGCTCGGCGTAGGTCGTGAGGCTCTTGCTGATGCGCGTGACCTGATATTTCGTGATGACCTTTTCCATGATGTCTGCTCCTTTCTCTTGTTCGGTTAGGCGTATCTGTTTTTCGTATTTCCTAACTTGGCTATAGAATACCACCTTTCTAGCGCAAGTGCAAGCAGATTTTTTGGTTTTCCGAAAATTTAATTTTTGTTTCAAAATTTTATATCGGCTTTTCAGCAATCGACGATATAATAGAAGAAAACGAAGAAGGTGATTGATATGACGGACAAAGATTTTTCTAGCCGGTTGCGCTATGCTATGCAGTATTCTGGCATGCGAGCAACCGACCTTTCTGAACTTACGGGGATAAGCCGTGCAACCATCAGCGAGTACATGTCTGGCCGTTACGTTCCAAAGCAAAGAAATCTTGGCAGGCTCGCGAAGGTGCTCCATGTACAGCCCACATTCCTGATGGGGCTGACCGAGTTCTCCCCGGCAGAAAAACCGAGTTTCGCCGAAAAGCCGGAAGCCATAGAGCCAAACACGCAGGAAAAGCTTATGCTTGCAAGATACAGGGCGCTGAATGATGATCAGCGAAAAGTTGTAGACGCACTTATGAGTGGCTTGTCTCCTTATGATGCCGCCCGTCGTGCTGCGCACAAGCGCTTAGACGAAAAGTTGGACGCCGAGAACAACGATCCCAACGACTAACCGAAATAGTCCTACAATTCGCGAACATGCGTCATACCCTATCATGCGCTATAATCAATGGCGGAATGACTTCAGCGCCTCGGCGTTGGTCGCTGTCCCCGTTGCTTGTAGCAGCGGGGATTTTTGCGTACAAGAAAAAGCCGCCCCGATGCGGGACGGCGGGAAAGGAAAACGTATATGAAGCTTGATGGTTTTTCAGAGCTTGTCGAGAGGATGCAGGTACCAAGTATCCCGCAACCGTACATTCCGCCAATCGCCCCCGGAATTGCAGAAATGATTGCCACAAACAGGCAGATATTTCAACAAGCTGTGAGCATATATGGCCCCGCGATGCAATCAATGAAAATCGTAGAGCCAATCTTACGGGCATCGGCGGATGTTCAGCCCATTATTCAAGCAATTCTCGCGAACAGCGATTTGTTGAATTCCATGCAGCATCTCAGCAAGAAAGCTGTGGAATCCACGAGGCCCGCTCCAGCAAGCAGCAATCTCGGAAGAAAGCCTAGCCATCCGCGCAGGAAAGCGACGAGGAAGGCTTTCAGAATGAGCTACAAGCTTCATTTCACGAGCAAGGAATGGGGTTTGATTTGTACTTTCGCAAGTTTGCTTGCGGGGATGATGCCAGACGGGTACCAGCGCTACGGTTCAATTGTTGGCACGCTCTGGGTTCTTCTTCTGTTTCTCGTGAGCGATGACGATGAGGCCAACGCTCAGGATGACAAGGATACAATATGAAATCTGTTCGGACGGAGTGCAGGTAAGGAGACTTTCAAGATTTCCAAGAAACAGGAAGAAGCACCCTCCCTCAATCAGATATTTCTCAAAGCGGTCGCAGAAAAAAAACGCCGCTATCAGAATGGCGTCCATCAAAATTTCGAGAAGTACCACCGCTGGTACGGTCCATGAGAAATCGTATATGCTCAAGGCTAAACAGAAAATTATCGCCGTACGAAACAAGACGTTATCTATGGTTCTTCTTGTCATTCTAGGCACCCCCATATCACAATTATACCCTCATATTGTACCAGAAAGGATGTGATTTGTCATGAAACGGGCAGCACTTTACATCCGCGTGTCATCGGAAGAGCAAGTCAGGCATGGCTTCTCTCTCGGCGAACAGCGCGCCGATTTGGAGCGATACGCGCAAATGCACCATTACGCTGTCGTTGACATCTACGCTGATGAGGGAACGACAGCTCGGAAGTCCTTGCAGAAGCGCAAGGAGCTCCAGCGCCTGCTTGATGACGTCCGCGCGGGCAAGATTGACATCATTGTCTTCAAGTGCCTGGATAGGTGGTTCCGCAACATCCGCGACTATTATAAAGTCCAGGACATCCTCGACGCGCATCACGTTGACTGGGAGTGCACGCAGGAAAAGTACAATACTACCACCACGAACGGCCGCTTGATGCTCAACATCAAGCTCTCTGTCGCGCAGAACGAGTCAGACATGACATCCGACCGCATCCGCTACATCAACGAGGGAAAGCTCCGTCGCGGCGAAGTCCTGAACGGGCGCGTCCCGTATGGCTACGTCGTGAAGAACCGGAAGTACGTCATCGATGAAGACGCGGCGAAGGTCGTGCGCATGATTTTTGAGCGCTTCTCGGTCGGCGATTCCTCGCGCAGGATTGCGCAGGACATCTATGCCGCGTTCGGCGTGTCGCTCTCCATGCGCCGTGTCCGAACCATCAGCCAGAACCCCGCCTACATCGGGACGTATCGAGGGATGGAGGATTACCACCCCGCCATCGTCCCCCGTGACATCTTTGCCCGCGCGCAGGAGGTCATCAAGGCGCATCCGCGTCCCATCCGAAAAGGACGTACCTATCTTTTCAGCGGGAAACTTCTCTGCCCGAGCTGCGGATGCAGGCTTGTCGGCCGATACCGTCCGGCGATGCAGGGAGCCCGCGAGAAAATCGTCTACCTATGCGGCAAGCGTATCGGGACGGGAAAAGTCACGGGCGAAGATGTCTGCAAGTTCAAAGGGACCGTATCCGAATCCCTGATTGAGCGATGGCTTGTTGAGCATATGGCCGAGCTGGTCGAAGAGTACATCGCGAACGCGGCCAAGGGCTCGAAGAAGAATCTCAAGACCGCTGAGCGAAAGAAAAAAGCCGCCGAGGCAAAGCTCTCCCGAACGAAAGAACTTTACATCGACGGCCTGATTGAAAAAGACGAACTCAAGCGCCGCGCGGCAGAATTTCAGCACGACATCGACGAGGCCGCGCTCGAAATCGAGCGGAGCCGTACCCGCATCCCCGACAACATCGTCCTGCTGCGCTCCCAGCTTGACGAATTCCCGACGATGTACGAAAACCTCGACCGCCTGCATCGCCGCGAGTTCTGGCAGTCCATCATCAAGTGCATCCGATTCCCGATGCATCCTAGGCGGCCAGGCATGAAGCGTGATATGTTCTTCGTCGAGCTCTACTAAACTGCACACGTAAAAGACGTGTAACTACAGTCACACGTCTTTTACTTAACATGGTAGAATCCCAGATAAAGGATATGCTCCTTATTATAAGGAAACATCGTTGAAAATGCAAATAGAGCCCACCG
>ONJV01000226.1 GCA_900318215.1 uncultured Veillonellaceae bacterium | reverse complement strand
CGTCGTCTGCTGGTCGAGCGCGCGCGAAAGCGCGTTGTCGAGCACGTTCATGGCCGCATTCGCGCCTTCCTTCGTCGTAACACTCAGCACGGTGCCATCGCGGCCGCGCAGGCCGAGTGCCTCGGCGCGCATGTCGCCGAGCGAAATCTTCATGCCGCGATTCGCGTCGGCGCTCGTCTGCGCGTAGAGCGAGCTGTCCGAGGCAGCATTTCTCGGCTCGATGGTCTCCGTGAATTCATTGAAGACGTTGTTGACGCTCTTCTTCTCCTGTCCCTTGCTGTCCGTGATGCCGATCGTGAAGCCCGCAATCGCGCCGTCTTTTCCCGCCGTCTTGGCTTTGATGGTCAGCGCATTCTCGCCATCGACGGTCTGCTTTTCCTCGCCGTAGGCATCCGTGCCGATGACGGACGTCGTGCTGAGCCCCGCGACATCGAAGACATCGCCGTCGATGGCGTTCATTTTCGTGAAAATGTCTTTGACCGTCGCATCTTTGGCCGAAAAGCTTGCGCTGTACGTCTTGCCCTCTTTGACATAAGAAATGTTGATGGTGTCGCTATCCGTGATGCCAAGGCTGTCGCCACTCCTGCGCGCGAGGTCGGTGAGCTTTGTCATCGCGGTCGTGTCCGTGCTCAGCGCTCGATTCGTATACGCCTGCTGCGTCGCCTGCGCCGCGCCCTGCCGCGAGCCGTCGAGCAGGTTCTTGCCATTGTAATCGACATAGGCGTTGTCATCAATCTGATCGACGTACTGGTCGAAGAGCTTCTGGATCGTCTGACGGTCACTGTCCGTCGCTGTGTCGTTCGCAGCCTCGATGGCCTTTTCCTTGAGTTTCCTCAAGATGTCGACCGTCGAGCTGATGCCGCCGTCCGCAACTTTGAGCAAACTCTTCATCCTCTGCGCGTTGCCGTTCGCCGCATCGAGGCTGCGGATGCGCACGTCCATGCGCTGCCCGATGGCCCAGCCCGAAGGGTCATCCGCGACCGAACGGATCTTGAGGCCTGTCGAGATGTTCAGGAGGTGCTTCGAAGCCTGCGTCTGATGGTAGTTCAGGGTGTTGAGGATGCTCGTCGACATGACGAAATTATTCACGTACATGATGAAGCCTCCTTGTTTCGTGAAATTTGCATATCCTTTCTACTCTGTATATCGGATGAACTTTGAAAAACTTAAGCAGAAAATAGAAAAAAGATGCAACTCTCGCACCCGCGGAAGTTGCATCTTGATATTTGATTTGTCGTACAGGGGACTCCCCCCGCCGCTCACGCGGCCCGTCCCCCCTCTGGAGGGGGGCTGGCTTGAAAGGAAAGTTCGTCTTTTTCGTGTTACATGTAGTCAATCGAGGTCTTTTTCTTTGCCTTCGGTGTGATGCCGAGCTTGGCAGCGAGCCATTCGGTCGCTACGAAGAAGACCGGAATCAGGAAGATGCCCATCGCGGTCGCGAAGAGCATGCCGCCGACGACGGCGACGCCCATGCCGTTACGCGCTGCCGCACCGGCACCAGAAGCCGCGGCAAGCGGCAGGCAACCGATGATGAACGCGAAGCTCGTCATGAGAATCGGGCGCAGGCGCAGGCCTGCAGCTTCGATAGCTGCTTTGACCGGCTCCATGCCGCGATCGACACGGACTTTTGCAAATTCGACAATCAGGATCGCGTTCTTAGCCGCGAGGCCGATGATCGCGATGATGCCGATCTGCATGTAGACGCTGTTCTGCAGGCCCGCATTCTGGATGCCGAACATGCCTTCGATAAATGCGAGGCCATACTCGGAGACGAGGGCGCCGAAGATGCCCGTCGGCACCGTCAGCAAGACGGCGAACGGGACGCTCCAGCTCTCGTAGAGGGCTGCGAGGCAGAGGAAGACGAACAGGAGCGACAAACCGAGCATCTGAAGCGTCGAATTCGAGGCTTTCGATTCCTCGCGGCTCTGGCCGGACCATTCGATATTGAAGCCGGACGGTGCATTTTCATGCACGACTTCCGAAATGGCCTGCATGGCCTGGCCGGAGGAATAACCCTCGGCCGCGTTGCCCTGGATCTGCACGGAACGCGTGGCGTTAAAGCGCGAGATCGACGTCGGACCCGAGCTGTCTTTCGGCTTCAGGAGCGTATCGAGCGGCACCATCGTGCCTGTCTTGCTCTTGACGAAGATGAACTTCAGGCCGTCCGTCTCGCCGCGGTACGCCGTATCTGCCTGCAGCATGACCTTGTAGCTGCGGCCGAACTGGTTGAAGTCATTGACCTGCGCACCGCCATAGTTGACCTGCATGGCCGTGAAGACATCAGAAAGAGCGATGCCGAGGTTCTTGACCTTTTCGCGGTCGATCTCGTAATTGATGACTGGCGACGTGATGGAGTACGTCGAGCGCACGCCTTGGAGTTCCGGGCGCTGGTTCGCCGCCGCAACGATTTTCTGCGTGACCTCGTTGAGTTCCTGGTCGCTGTGGCCGGACATATCCTGCAGCTGCATCGTCCAGCCGCCGACCGCGCCGAGGCCCGGCAGTGCCGGCGGGTTAAATGCGAGAATCGTCGCTTCCGGCGCGACTTTCGCGCCGACGCCGAATGTCGTGCGGACAGCCGCATCGACGGACGCATCGCGATCCGTGCGCTGCGACCAGTCCTTCATGCCGACGACGACCATGCCTGCGCTCGGCTTCGCGCCATTCGACAGGATGGAGAAGCCCGTAATGGCCATCATGTTGTCCGCACCCTTGATGCTCTCTGACATGGCCTCGCGCACCTTGTCGACGACGGCCGACGTATGGTTCGACGACGTGCCTTCCGGCATGTCAATCGTTGCGAAGAGATATCCCTGGTCTTCGGCCGGGACGAACGTCGATGGCAGATTCTTGTAAACGATGCCCGAGAGGCCGCAGACGATGAGGAGGAAGATGAACGCGAGTTTCGAATGGCGGATGAAGCGTGCAACGACGCCCATGTAGCCATTCTTCATGCTCTCGTATTTCTCGTTGAACTTCACGAAGAAGCGGCCGAGGATGCCCTGGTCATCTTCTGCGGAATGCGGCTTCAGCATCATGGCGCAGAGCGCCGGCGTCAGCGTCAGGGCCACGAAGGCCGAGAGGCAGACGGAGACGGCGATCGTCAGGGCGAACTGCTTGTAGAGCACACCCATCATGCCGCCGAGGAATGCGACCGGCACGAACACGGCCGACAGGACGATGGCGATGGCCACGACCGGGCCCTGCACTTCGTCCATGGCGCGCTCTGTCGCATCAACTGGACTGAGCCCCTCTTCCATGTGCTTTTCGACGTTCTCGATAACGACGATAGCGTCATCGACGACGAGGCCGATAGCCAAGACCATCGCGAAGAGCGTCAGCGTATTGATGGAGAAATCGAGGACGATGAACGCGGCGAGCGTGCCGACGAGCGACACCGGGACAGCGAGCAGCGGGATGATCGTCGCGCGCCAGTTCTGCAGGAAGATGAAGATGACGAACACGACGAGCGCGAGCGCTTCCGCGAACGTATGAAGCACTTCCTTGATCGACGACTGGATGTAATTCGTCGAGTCGAAAATCTGCGCCATCTTCATGCCAGGCGGCAGATCGGACTCCGCTTCCTTGAAGACCTCGCGGACGCCGGCCACCGTCTCCATGGCATTCGCATCACTCGTAAGCTGGATGCCGAAGCCGACGGACGGGTGGCCGTTGAACTTCGAGATGATGGAGTTGCCTTTCTGCCCCGTCTCGATG
>ONJV01000324.1 GCA_900318215.1 uncultured Veillonellaceae bacterium | reverse complement strand
CCCTCTGGAGGGGGCTGTCAGCGAAGCTGACTGGGGGAGTAGTTGGGAGCTGGAGACAAACAGATCTGCAGCACGTTGCTAAAGACTTTAGCGACGACTGCATTCTTGCTTGGCTTCAGCATCCTACTACTCCCACCACCGCTCCGCGGTCCCCCTCCCTCTAGAGGGAGGCAAAGGCTTCGCGATGCAATATATCCTTCGGGAAGGCGGGGGCTTTCATAAGAAACCTTTTAGCTGTAAGGAAACGTAGCCAATCAAGGTTCCTCGATGTGAACCCGAAGCTCCTAAGAACCATCAAGCATGGCAGGCCGTGTCAGCGTTGGTTTCGTTGAAAGTCCCCGCATGACCGCGCCCGCAAGCCTCTTCTTCGCGGCGGAAAACCATCCCCGCAAGGATTCCGTTAAGGAATCGTCCGTGGAATCCGGCAGAGATGGTTTTCCGCCCCGTGCTCCGAGCCCTGCTTCGCGAGCCGCGCCCCGTCAGAACTTTTCTTCATGCACCTTATTCCAGAACAATTTCTCCACCTTATGAGGCTTCATCGCTTTCCCGACATGCCCAACCGACAGCACGGCTTGCAATTTGTACTCCTCGGGGAACCCGAGCAGCCCGCGCACGTATTCCTCCGTCGTCTGCCCGTTTTCCGCCTCGCGGCCGCGCCCCTGGATATAGCAGCTGCCGAGCCCGAGCGAGCTCGCTTCGAGATGCATATATGCGGCCGCAATCGTGCAGTCCTCGACGAGCGTGTCCGTATCGGCCGGGTCGCCGATGATGACAATGGCGCAGGCCGCCTTTGCGAGCATCCGCGCCACGCCCACGCGGCAGGCCGAGAGCTTTTCGAGCATCGCGCGGTCTTTCACCACGATGAAATGCCACGGGAACTTCGACTTTCCCGACGGCGCCATGAGACCGGCCGAAAGGATCTTCCTGAGGTCTTCGTCTGCGACGGGCTCCTCGGTGTACACCCGCACGCTGCGGCGGTTCACGAATTCTTCATACATATCGGACATGTGGATTCCTCCTTTTTTCCTTCATTATATCCGAAACCCGCGTACTTTGCCACCCTTTCCCCCTAGCCACACGGCCAAAATTTTGTTACAATAAAGACAGCATCCAATGGGAGGAAACAACAACTTTGTCAGAACTACAGAAAGAACTCCAGAAAGAAATCGAGAAGCGGCGCACGTTCGCCATCATTTCGCACCCGGACGCCGGCAAGACGACGCTGACGGAAAAGCTCCTGCTCTACGGCGGCGCCATCCACCTCGCGGGCTCCATCAAGTCCCGCAAGACGCAGCGCCACGCCGTCTCCGACTGGATGGAGATTGAGAAGCAGCGCGGCATCTCCGTCACGAGCTCCGTCCTCCAGTTTGACTACGACGGCTGCCGCATCAACATCCTCGACACGCCGGGCCATCAGGACTTCTCCGAAGACACGTACCGCACGCTCATGGCCGTTGACAGCGCCGTCATGGTTATCGACGTCGCGAAAGGCGTCGAGGCGCAGACGAAGAAGCTCTTCAAAGTCTGCTCCGACCGCGGCATCCCGAATCGGGCAGGACGGTCAGTACATGGGCGTCTACGACCGCCGCGAAAAGAAAATCCTGCTGTTCGCCGCTGACACGAGCCACGGCCAGCAGGCGCGCGTCGCCGACGTCTACGACCCCGACGACCCCGCCGCCATCGCGCGCATGGGACAGGACACCTACGACGCCCTCATGGCCGACATCGAGCTGCTCGACGAGGCGGGCGAGTCCTTTGACATGGAAAAAGTCAACGCGGGCGAGCTCACGCCGATGTTCTTCGGCTCCGCCATGACGAATTTCGGCGTGCAGGATTTCCTCGAAGGCTACATCCGCATGGCGCCGAAGCCCCAGCCGCGAAAATCTTCCGACGGCCTCATCGCTCCGGACGACGAAAAATTCTCGGGCTTCGTCTTCAAAATCCAGGCCAACATGAACCCCGCGCACCGCGACCGCCTCGCGTTCATCCGCATCTGCTCCGGCAAATTCGAGCGCAACATGGAAGTCTGGCACGAGCGCAGCGGCAAGCCCATTAAGCTCGCGCAGCCGCAGCAGTTCCTCGCGCAGGACCGCCAGATCATCGACACCGCATACCCCGGCGACATCGTCGGCCTCTTCGACCCCGGCGTCTTCGGCATCGGCGACACCATCTGCGATCCATCGCACAAATTCAAATACGCCGACTTCCCGGTGTTCCCGCCGGAAAAATTTGCCCGCGTGCAGGCGAAAGACACCATGAAGCGCAAGCAGTTCGTCAAAGGCATCGAGCAACTGACGCAGGAAGGCGCCATCCAGCTCTTCCAGCAGGCCGGCGCTGGCATGGAAAGCTACATCGTCGGCACTGTCGGCACGCTGCAGTTCGAAGTCCTCGAATACCGCCTCAAAAACGAATACAACGTCGACATCGAAATGCAGATGCAGCCCTACGAAGTCGCGCGCTGGATGGCCTGGGAAGACGGCAGGGAAGTCACCCCCGCCAGCCTCAAGGGCGCAGACCGCGGCATGTTCGTCTATGACCGCCACGAAAATCCTGTGCTGCTTGTCAGTAATGAATGGGCTTTGGGTTGGATTACGGATAACAATCCAGATTTAATCTTGAATCACGTACCGTTCGATAAAAAAGAGGCATAAGAGCTCGCGAAGAAAGGCTCGTGCTCGGGGAGGTCGGGGGACTTCAACGAAAACAACGATGACACGGCCTGTCGGGCTCGAATGGATGCGAAGCTTTCTGTTCACATCATGATGCCTCGTTTTGCTGCGATACCTTACATCTAAAAGTTTTCTTATGAAGTCCCCCGACCTCCCGAAGGATGGTTGTCAG
>ONJV01000229.1 GCA_900318215.1 uncultured Veillonellaceae bacterium | reverse complement strand
TGCGCGAGCGATTTGACGCCTTCGGCGAACAGCGGGTTGTACGCTGGCGATGCGTAGTACCAGCTGCTGCCGAGGTGCTTCTTGACCTCGGCGCAGGCGTCCATGCGCGTGCCTTTCACGACCTCGACCTCGGCGCCGTACGTCTGGAGCTGCTGGCGCGCGCCGTCCGGCACGCCCTCGGGCACGTAGACACGGCAGTCCATGCCGGCCGCCGCCGCATAGGCCGCGACGGAGGCACCGGCGTAGCCTGCGGAGTCAAGCGCGATCTTCGTGATGCCGAGCGATTTGGCGACGCTGACGAGCGTGGCCGCGCCGCGGTCCTTGTACGAGCCGGTCGGCTGGAGGTTCTCGAGCTTCAGCAGCACCTCGATGCCGCCCACGTTCATCGGCACGAGCGGGGTCACCATATGGCCGATGGAGACGTCCTGCGGCACGACGTCCTCCGGGTCCTTGTGCAGGCGGAACAGGCCGCCGCAGCTGCAGCGGATGGCATGGGTATTGAGCGGGTATTGTTTCTTGCATTTTTCGCAGTAGAAATACATGTCCTGACCTCCTCACGCGCCATGCGCGTTTCATCTTATTTGTATAGGAAGGAATTCGCCACAGGGCCCCGAAAATCCTCCCAAAAAATAATTTCCTCTGCCCCCTTGCGCGCAGTCACAAATTGTTGTATCATAAGCCTTGGGAGAACAACAACATCTAGTCCTCCAAGAACAAGATGTTGTTGGAGGTAGAGGCATAGAGAAAAGGGAGCGTTCGGTAGCTCCCTTTTTTCGTGCAAAAATTTCATTTTTATGATAGAATATAGAAAAGAGTAAGAGTAAAGTATGTGACTTTCGTCTGAAACGAAGGATAGGAGATTATTATCATGGTCAACAAGATTTATGCTTTGATTGGCCCGTTCGCCTCGGGTCGGCGAACGCTCGCGATGCAGCTTTCACGCATCGGCGTCCACTATATCCCAACGTACACCACGAAGCCGACGGATGCGAAGGATACGCATCCCGGCCTGTTCCGCACGCTGCCGCAGGAGGAGTTCGACAAGCAGGACTTCATGCTGCGCGCGTCGTACCAGGGGTTTTATTACGGCCTCACGAAAGCCGACATGCTCCAGGCGCTCAAGAATTACCATGCGAGCATCATCATCCTCGACACGGGCTCGATTGCGCCGCTCTCGCGGCTGCTGCGCGAGAACCTCGTCACAATCTACCTCATGGTCGATTACGTGACGCTCGTCGGCCGCATGCTGACGATGGGCTGCACGAATGACGACATCAAGTACCAGCTCGAATACGCCGAGAGCAACAAGCTCTTCGACACCTGGAAGAAGACGACGTACGTCGTCAAGAACACGCACGACCCGCACGTCGCGCTCGAGCAAATCCTCGCGCTCATGGGGCTCATGCACCTGCTGCCGACGGAAGAGCTCAATATGAAGCTGCACTAAGCTCTCCCTGGCCCCCTCTCAGAGGGGGCTGTCGCTGAAAGCGACCGGGGGTGTGTCGGAGGTAAGAACTTCCAAATAGATAGAAAGCGCCTGCGAAGGCAGAAAATTCCTTCGCAGGCGCTTTTTTCATGCCTTTACGCGATGGCCGGGAGGCCGCAGGCGCAGAAGACGGCGATGAGGTGGTCGCGGGAGGCGCAGCCGTCCTGGAAGCGGCGGGCAGCGGATTCGTAGGTATTGCGGATGGAGAGGCGGCCGCCGCCCTTGAGCAGGATGGCGATGCCGCCGCGTTCCGGCACGAAGCTTTCGATATGGATGAAGTTGACATAGGCGAGCGTTGTGTCGCCGCGGACGCGCGGCGCGCGCCAGCGGAACGGCACGAGCACGAAGTACGGCGCCAGCGGCAATGGCAGCTCCTGGCGCGAACGGCCGAAGAGCTGCCGCTCGCAATCGCGCACGAGCGGCACGCTGTGGGCGAAGACGCGCGCGCAGCGTTCGAGCGTCGAGCGCATGGCGCGCGGCTGGACTTCGCGGCGCCCGTCGTCATAGAGCACGACGACACATTCCCCTGCGCCATCCACGTACTCCGGCAGCAAAGCCACGATGTGACCGTATTTTTCAAAATCCTGGCAAGTTCTCTTCATCTGCAAATCTCCTTTCCATCTGTAAAACTTCTCTTTGTCATTCTCTTGGTGCTTTTGTGCTCTATTCTAGCGCACTTCTTCTGAAAATACAAGCATGCAGCCGATTTTTGCAGACTTTCTGAAAAAGTCGGCAGTTGATGTGCAAAGATACTTTCTGCTACATTTGATAAAGTGATGAAAACTTTTTTGATAGCAGGAGGTTGAAAGATGGACGAAGACAAGAAAGAAGCGATGGAAACGACGGAGTGCATGCTGCTCGCGGCGGCGCAGGCGGGCGACAGCGCGGCGATGATGCAGCTCGTGGAGCAGTACGAGCCGCTGCTGCGGCGCGCGGCAGGCCAGCCGCACCTTTTGACGCTGCGCGAAGATGCGCTCGCCGAAGGGTATGTGAGCTTCGTGCGCGCCGTGCATGACTACGATGCAGCATCCGGCGTGCCGTTCGCCGGTTTCGTGAAGGCGCGCGTCTACGGCGATCTGCGCACGCTGTTCCGCCGGACATGCAAGGTCTGGCAGCGCGAGGCCGCCGTCGACGAGCGGCGCGAGGAACCGTTCTGGGAGCTCATCGAGGACCCGGCAGCCGCCGCGGCCATGACGCGCCTCGAACGGCAGGCGGTGCTCGTGCCCGCCCTGCGCGCGCTGACGCCGCGCGAACGCGAAGTCGTGCAGCTCCTCTACCTCGGCGAGCGCACGCAGAAGGAAACCGCCGCCGCCCTCGGCATCACGCAGCAGGCCGTGGCGGCGGCGAAACGTCGGGCGCTCGCAAAGATGCGGCAGGTGCTCAAAAGTATACATGAATGAAATCTGTTTCAGAAAAAGGAATTCTGTCCACCCACGTCGAACTACTTGTTGAACAAATCACAGTAATCCGCAGTAAGCCTCCCTCTAGAGGGAGGGGGACCGCGAAGCGGTGGAAGGAGTAGTAGGTTGCTGTAGTCTGCCAAGAATGCAGACGCTGCTAAAGTCTTTGGCAACGTTCTGTATAATTGTTCGTCTCCAGCATCTTACTACTCCCCCAGTCAGCCTACGGCTGACAGCCCCCTCTAGAGGGGGCCAAAGAGAAAACAGGGAAAGAACGGGATTTTTATGCGCAGCAGCATCAAGATGGCGTTCCTCGGCAGCGTGACGATTCTCGCGGTCGTGCTGCTCGGACTGTTGACCATCGTCAGCGTCACCATGCGCTCGAACCAGATGGAGGAAGATGTCGCCGAGCGCCTCGAAGCGCAGGGCACGGGCATCGCCGAGCGCTTTGACAACGTGCTCACACGCGTCGCTGGCAAGACGGACGGCCTCGCGACGACGCTCTCGGCCATGAACGGCACGTACAACATGACGTACGCCGAGCAGGTCATCCGCCAGCTCGTCGCTTCGGACGACATGATCTTCGGCAGCGGTGTCTGGTTCGCGCCGTACAAGTATCCGGGCGGGGAGAAATGGTTCGGCCCCTATTTCTCGAAAGGCGATACGGGCAAGATCGACCTGACCATGGACTACAGCAACGAAGCGTACAACTATCCGCAGTTCGGCTGGTACAAAGCCGCCATCCAGGGGCCGAAGGAAGTCTTCTGGGATGAGCCGGCCTACGACCCCGTCACGAACACG
>ONJV01000231.1 GCA_900318215.1 uncultured Veillonellaceae bacterium | reverse complement strand
CGCAAAGCGATCGCCCTCCGCTGCCACGGCGAACAGCGCGGCCTCGGGAAACATCTGCCGGAGCTTTGGCAGATACACGAGGCTCTCCACGACGAGGATGCGCAGCGGCAGCGCGGACGCCGTCAGAAATGACAGCAGCTCGGGGCGGATCTTCTCAGCCAAGGCAGTTCCCTCTCTTCTTCCAAAACTCCGCGCGAAAAAAGACTCGCGCCATACCTTACAGTATAGCACGAGTCCAGTAGGATTGTCTTGCTTTTCAGCGCGATTTCTCATGAACGAGGTAGCGAAACAGCGCCTCGACATCACGTACATAGCCTTTGCCATCCATCAACGGCGACTGCAGCATCTTCGGCCGCAGGACCTGCCGCAGCGCCGCGAGCGTCTGCGCGTCCTGCGCGAGACCAGCTGCGAGCTCCACATAGCGCTCCGCAGTATCGACCGCGAGCTCGCCCAGCCCGAGATTTTCCAGGAAGCTGCGCCCGAACCGCGCCCCATGGCGCTCGCCTGCGAGTGACACGACCGGCACGCCCATCATGAGCGCTTCGCATGTCGTGAGGCCGCCCGGATACGGGCTCGTATCAAGCGCGATGTCCATGTCGCCATACTCGCGCAGATAGTCTTTTGACAAGCCGCGCAACTCGATGCGGCCAAGCAGTTCTTCCGAGAATCCCAGCCGCCGCAAACGCTGGAGCGTATAGGTGCGCCCTTCCTCCATGCCGAGCAGGCTGTGCTTCAGCAAGAGATGCGACGCCGGTACGGCCTCGAGGATCTGCCGCCAGAGACCGAGCATACCGTCCGTGACTTTCGAAAAATTATTGAAGCAGCCGAAGGTCACAAAGCCACGCGAAAGGCACGGCGGCGGCACGACCACGGGAAAGCGCGTGAATGGCGCATAGCAGAAATGCGACTGCGGCAGGCGCAGCAGAGGCTCCGTGAAATACGGCGACTGCGGCTCCGGCGCACAATGCACATCCGAGAGAAAGCCGTCGCAACAATCGAGCCCCGTGCTGTTGAAATAGCCGATGCCGCTGATCTGCACGCGCGCCGGCCGCCACGCAAAGACAGGCAGCGCATTCTCCGCGGAATGCCCCGAGAGATCGAACAGCACGTCAATCTCATCGGCGCGAACCTGCGCGGCGATCGCCTCATACGGCTGTCCCGCCACCAGCCGCCAGACAGCCGCAGGATCATGGAGCGCCGCCGTCACGCCATCTTCCTGCTTCACGAGCGAATAGACATAGACCTCGAACGCCTCGTGATCGTACTCCCGTAGCAGCGGCCGCACGAACTGCGCCACGGCATGGTCGCGGAGATCGGCCGAAAGATACCCGATGCGGAGCCTTTCGTGCTGCCACGGCGGCGCAGGATACGCCTTTGGATGCAGCCCCGTGAGGAGCTCCCGATACCGCGCATAGAGCTGCTGGAATGCCTCTGCCGTGAAATCCCCGACCGCATCCGCCGCAAAAATCGCATTGCTGCACTCCACGAGCTTCTGTGCGGGATCCGGCTCGAGCGCGACCGACTGCAAAAAGGCATCGACGGCAATCCGATTCTCCCCCAGCATCCGGAGCGCTGCCCCCAAAAGGCTCCATGCATCCGCAAGCAAATCTTTTTCCGGCGCTCCATCAAACATCGTCAAGAGCTCCTGCAGCTGCCGCACCTCCGACACCGGCTTCTTCTCATCGCGCAGGATGTACGCCATCAAGAGCATGCCGTAGATGGACCGCTGCCCCGTTGCCTGCCAGGAATCCAAGAGGAGCCTTCTCCCATCCTCCAGTTTTCCCTGCTTCCAGCACGCATGCGCCGCCTGATATGTTGCCAGCTTCATCGCCGATTTCCCCGTCACTCACGCACGGCTCTTTGCAGCCATCTGGATTGCCTGCAACAGGACGAAGTCCGTCATCGGGAGCTTCGCAGCGATCTGCAAAGCCTTCTCCTCGTCCCCCTGGGCTGCGACTGCCATGGCGAGATTGCGGATCGTGGCTGCATCACTTTCATCGATGCCGAGCGCTGCTTTCAAAAACGCCAGCGCCGCGCTGGCATCCCCTGTCATGTACGACGCTCCTGCAAAAGCATTGAGGATGCGCACCTTCTCTGTTAGTGGGACAGACTGCGCCAACACGTCGCGGATCTTCTGCTGTTCGGCGGGTTCGGCAGGTTCTTCCTCAAATGCAGGGTCCTTTTTCTTCAGACGTTGGAGAAGCGCGAGCGTATCCTCTTCCGTGTCTTCCTCTTTTTCGTCCTGCTTCAAAGCCCCTTCTTCCCCTGCATCCGCGATTGTCTCGCCGCCAATGTCGCGGATCGCCGCGCGCTGCGCGTCCGTGAGGTCCGCCGCATCGTGCTCGGTGAGGAATTCCAAGATGGAACGCGCATCCTCCTCCCGCTTCTGCGCCATGCAGATGCGCGCGAGGAGGATGCGGGCATCGACATGGTTCGGTGCATACGTCAGCGTATTCGACACCCACTGTGTCGCACGCTCCAAGTCTCCGAGCTCATAATAGCTGCAGGCACCAGCATAAAGATACTCCGGCTTCACATCCTTCGCCGCGATGAGCTCGGCCAGCTTCTCCAGCACGCTTTCATACTTGCCCGCTGCAAAGAGCTGCGTCATCTCCCGTTCCATCTCCGCAGCGTCCCGCTTCTGCTGCTCTGCCTGCTTCCGATTGTTCTGACGTCTCATGCGCTTGCTCGCCTTTCCCATATGTATCTTCCTTCCCGTTCCTCAAAACTCCATTGCGCGGATCCGCTCGAGAATCTCATGATACGGCCTTCCCTTGCCGAAAAGCAACGACGTGCCGAGCACGAATCCCGCGATGCCGCGCGGCGCGTATCTCTGGATTTTGTCCGCCGTGCAGGCGCCATCCCAGTACACATCAAATTTCATGCTCTCGCGAATACTGAGCAGGCGCTCGATCTTCTCGCCGACATACGGCAAGAACATCTGCCCCGCATTCCCTGGATTCACCGACATGACGAGCACGCTCTTCACGATCCGCAGCATCTCGTAGACCGTCTCCACGCTCGTCCCCGGATTGATCGCGATGCCCGGGATCATGCCGGCATTGATCACCTTTTGCAGCGTCGTCGATGGATGATACTCCGCCTCCGGATGAATGTAGATCGTATCCCCCGGGTTCAGATTCCGGATGAAGAGATCGATCGTGTGGCTCGGGTGCTCCACCATCAGATGCACATCGAGCGGCCGGTCCGTCAGCTGCCGGATGCAGCGCAGATCATTGAGCGACATCGCGAAATTCGGCACGAAGCGCCCGTCCATGATATCGATATGGAACGAGTCGATGCCGCCCTGTTCCAGCTCGCGGACTTCCTTCTCCAGATTGCGGTAATCCGCGCACATCATGGAAGCCATCAATTCAAAACGCATTCTGCATCACCTCTGCCTCTATCATAAGACAAACATCACCTTGCCGTACAGCTCTTTTTTCTCATGCATCAGGGAAAACGCTTCCGCGTGCTGTGCGAGCGCATAGCGGTGCGTGATGATCGCCTCTGGCGTGATCTGATGCGCCTGCATCCCGGCGAGCGCGTCCTTCCAGTCATTCTCCATCGCCTGATAGCTGCTGTTCCACGTCCCGAGCAGGCAGAGCTCCTTGCGGAGGATCTTCCAGTAGCCGTCCTGCGTCAGCGTCATAG
>ONJV01000232.1 GCA_900318215.1 uncultured Veillonellaceae bacterium | reverse complement strand
AGCCGGACTTCTTCGCGACGTCAAGAATCGACGTCGATTCGAAGAACTCCTTGTCGTTGTACTGGCTCTGCTCTGTCAGCGCGCGCTGCAGGACGGGCACGGTCTGCGACCAGGAAGAATAAGCATTCGTGAAGACATTGAAGTCGGGGTTGCCGAGCTGGCTGTCAAGCCACGGCGTGTCCTCGTATGGGAAGTCCGGCGTGAACGCATGCATGTAGTCGCGTGAGGCCGACTCGCCGATGACGACGATGACCGTGCCCGGGGCTTGTGACGAGAGCGTCTGCGCGCCGTCGATGTCGAGCGACTCGTAGCGCTCGTCGTGGCCGTTGCCATACGACTGCGTCTGCTCGACGTACGTCGTGACGTCTGTCACGAGCTCGCCGAATGACGATTGCGGCAGATAGTAAAGCAGTGCCTCTGCACCGAGCAGCACGAGAAATAGCGATGTGCCGAAGCGCGTGTCCGTGCGCGTCGATGCCATCTTCCTGAGGAAAGCGTAGTTGACGCGGGCGGCGAGCGCAAGGAAGAGGACAAAGCCTGCGATGATGATGCAGGCCGGTACGATGCCGACATTCGACTCGATGAAGTCGATGCTCTCGCGCCAGTTCGTCAGATACAGCGCCATGAGCGACGCCGGCGAGAGGCAGTGCCAGACGATGCAGTAATAGGCGTACTGGATGAACGGAAAGGCGAGGAACAGGAAGTCGAGCACGGCGAGCAGCGCGGCCCAGACCTTTCTCCCCGGCGCTTTTGCAAGCACGCCCGTGAGTCCTGTCAAGAACACCCAGATGGCCGTACCGATGACGGCATCGAAGCAGATGAGCGACTGATACCAGACGCTGTTATACGTCCACGTATAGAGCAGCGGGAACGCCGTCGCCCAGCCGAGCCCGGCGAAGAGATGCACGAGGCCCGTCTTCGTGAAGAGCGGCAGCGCTGTCGCATGTTGCACGAGCATGAGCACGGCGATCATCGGTACGAGGATGGGCAGGAAGTATCCGGCTCCCATGTCCTGGCCGATGTTGATGTAGAACGCGATGAGGCAGAGGAAATAAATCGCGGCGTAGACGAGCTGCCGGATCAAGGTATCCTGCTGCGCAGTCGAAAGGTGCATGAACGTTTCTTCCTTCTGAAATTTTAAGTTTCTTACCTATAAACAGGCGTCTTTTTATCACAGAATATTTTACATGAAACGCGAACGTTCGTCAATTTGATATTGCACGCAGCGCCGCCATCTGCTACAATATATTCCTGTCAGACAAAACGCAGACCACAATATATAGATACAAGGAGGGAAAGCGGCTCCTATATCTGGGAGCCGCGGCAATCCATGCTGAAGACGGTAACGAAACGCACGGGATTCACAGTGCCCTACAACCGGGAGAAAATCTATCATGCCATCGCGGGCGCGAACAGCGACGGCGATGAGCAGATGACGGCGAAAGACATCGACGAAGTCACGAGCCAGGTCGAATGGGACTTCCAGGAGCGCGAGAATGTCACGGTCGAAGAAATCCAGGACATGGTCGAGAAGGAGCTCATGAAGTATGACTTCTATGATATCGCGAAGCGCTACATCACGTACCGCCAGCGCCACACGGAACGCCGCAAGGCGCAGCAGCACCTGATGGAGACGTATCAGGACATCTTCTTTGCGCCGGCCGAGGACTCCGACCTCAAGCGCGACAACGCGAACATCAACACGGATGCCTCGATGGGCATCATGCTGAAGCTCGGCGCCGAGGGCGCGAAGCACTTCGTCGACAACTACGTGCTCGAAGACCGCTTTGCGAAAGCCGACCGCGAGAACTACATCCACATCCACGACAAGGATTTCTCGCTGATTACGTTCAACTGCTGCCAGATTGATTTGCTGAAGCTCTTCCATGGCGGCTTCTCGACGGGCCACGGCTTTTTGCGCGAGCCGAACAGCATCCGCGCCTATGCATCGCTCGCCTGCATCGCCATCCAGAGCAACCAGAACGACATGTTCGGCGGCCAGTCCATCAACTGTTTCGACTACGCGATGGCCGAGGGCGTTGCAAAATCGTTCCGCAAGGCCGTCGTCGACGAGGCGCGCAAGGCGCTGATTTATCGCTTCGAGGCCGATGAATTCCTCGCCGAGCAGCCGTTCAAAACGGACTTCAAGGCGCTCATGGATTTCACTGCCTGCCGCTATGCCGAGAGCATGGAGACCGAGCGCGCCAAACGCGGCATCCAGGCCATCGGCGATGCGCTGACGAAGATGCTCGAGCAGCACGGAAAACCGACGCGCGACGCCTATGTCGATGCGGCCGCCATCTACCGCCTCGCCTGCGCTGACGTCGAGGAAGAGACGCATCAGGCCATGGAGGCGCTCATTCACAATTTCAACACGCTGCACAGCCGCGCGGGCGCACAGGTGCCGTTCTCGTCCATCAACTACGGCATGGATACGTCGCCGGAAGGCCGCCTCGCGACGCGCGAGACGCTCAATGCCATCTGGGCGGGCCTTGGCAACGGCGAGACGGCCATCTTCCCGATTTCCGTCTTCCAGCTCAAGGCTGGCGTCAACTACAACCCGGGCGACCCGAACTACGACCTGTTCTTGCAAGCGTGCAAGACGAGCGCGAAGCGCCTGTTCCCGAATTTCGTGAACCTCGACGCGCCGTACAACCTCCAGTATTACAAAGAGGGCGACTACAACAGCTACGTCGCGACGATGGGCTGCCGCACGCGCGTCATGAGCAACATCAATGGCCCGGAGGAATCCGGCAGCCGCGGCAACTTCGCGTTTACGACGATCAACCTGCCGAAGCTCGCGCTCGAAGCGAAAGGCGACATCAAGAAATTCTATGAACTCTTCGACAAATACATCGACATCTCGCACGACTACCTGCTCGCGCGCCTGCACGTCATCGAGCAGAAGCATGTCTACAATTATCCGTTCCTCATGGGGCAGGGCGTCTGGATGGACAGCGACAAGCTCAAGCCGACGGACAGTATCAAGGACGTCCTGAAACATGCGTCGTACTCCATCGGCTTCTGCGGCCTTGCCGAGTGCCTCGTCGCGCTGACGGGCCATCATCATGGTGAGAGCGCCGAAGCGCAGAAGCTCGGCCTCGAAATCGTCGGCCACCTGCGCGAGCGCACGGATGCCTACACGGAAGCCGAGCACATGAACTGGTCGACGTTCGGCACGCCGGCCGAGAGCACGGCGGGCCAGTTCCAGCGCGCGAACCAGAAAGTCTATGGCAAGATCAAAGGCGTCACGGATCGCCCGTACATGACGAACAGCAGCCATGTGCCGGTCTACTATCCCATCAAGGCCATCGACAAGATTCGCATCGAAGCGCCGTATCATGCGCTCGAAAACGCCGGCCACATCGCCTACATCGAAATGGACGGCGACCCAACAAAGAACGTCAAAGCCTTCGAAGCCATCGTCCGCGCCATGCATGACAACGACATGGGCTACTTCTCTATCAACCACCCCGTCGACCGCGACCCCGTCTGCGGCTACACGGGCATCATCGAAAACGAATGCCCGCACTGCCATCGCAGGGAGATCGAGCACGGCCACCTGGTCGTGCCGCGCATGAAAGCGTGAGTGTATGAAGAATCTCGTCGAACAACTGCAGGC
>ONJV01000233.1 GCA_900318215.1 uncultured Veillonellaceae bacterium | reverse complement strand
GATGGCGCACGAGCACGCCGCGCGTCATCTGGCCGTCCGCCGCGAACTGCGCGGGCCCGACCTGGCGGAACATCGCCTCGATGGCTGCCCGCGCGGCGGCGGGATAATCGGGCGCGGCCGAATAATCGCGCGCCGACGTTTCTTCCATATATTTGAGGTCGGGCAGATAGACATCTACCGCGCCTGCAAGCGATTCGACGGTCTCGACGGTCTCGTACGCACCCGAATTGTAGACAACAGGCAGCGCAAAGCCCTGCGCCTTTGCGAGCGCAAGCGCATGGAGAATCTGCGGTACGAAATGCGTCGGCGTCACGAGGTCGAGCGTCGCTGCGCCGCGTGCCTGCTGCTCGAGAAAGATTTCAGCGAGCCGCTCGTCCGTTACGTCGATGCCCTTGCCCTCATGCGAGATTTCGTGGTTCTGGCAGAAACAGCAACGCAGATTGCAATGCGAGAAAAACACCGTCCCCGCCCCGCGCCCGTCGGAGCCCACGAGACACGGTTCCTCCCACTTGTGGAGCGAAACGAGCGCGACACGGGCAAGGGCGCCAGCGCCACAGAAGCCTACTGCGCCAGAAAGACGGTTGACACCGCAATCGCGCGGACAAAGATGGCAAGAAGAGAGCATGCTCTTCTCTTTGAAACTAATACTTGCTTCCATTTCTTCTTCATTCCAACATTTCTTACTGTCGACAGAAATTGCGGACACAAGCCGGCCCCCTCTAGAGGGGGCTGTCAGCGAAGCTGACTGGGGGAGTAGTTGGATGCTGGAAACGAACAAGTATGCAGAACGTTGCTAAAGACTTTAGCAGCGTCCGCAAGCCTGTCAGGCTTCAGCACCTTACTACTCCCACCACCGCTTCGCGGTCCCCCTCCCTCTAGAGGGAGGCTGCTGGTTGCGTATCTTCGCAGCCTCTGTTTTTTCTATTCTCTTCCTTCCAGCTTCGTTTCATCCAGCGTCGCTCCATACTTCGCCCGCCACCACGAGACACTGCGGATGGCGTTGATGTAGTCCTGCATGGCCTGCTGGTCGATGGGCTGCAGGTCGCCTTCGATGGGCTCTTCGACGAGCGGGACGGTGTCGGCTTTGCCGATGGCGTGGCGGGTGATCCAGAAGCCGTAGTTGACGCCCTGGCGGCTGCCCGTCGTGAGGCTCGTGCCGAGGCTCATGTACTCGAATCCCTGCGGTGCGATGAGTTCGAGGATGGTCGGCACGATGTCGATCTGGCTGCCGGCGCTGTCGGCGAGGAGCGTGCCTTTGTGCACGCCCTGCCCCGTGATGACGAACGGGATGCCGTAGCGCTCGTACGTCGTCGGCGTCTTGTCGATGTTGTAGCGGTCGCCGTGGTCGCCGACGATGACGAAGAGGCTGTCAGGATATTTCGCCTTCGCAGCGCGGACGAACTTCGCGAGCTCGCGATCGGCGTACCAGTAATGGCCGAGCTCCGTGAGCAGGTGTTCGTCGCCCTGCGCCTCGGCAGGCAGCGCCGCGCGCACCTGCTCGCGGTCAAAGCCTTTTTCATCGACATCGACGTCGTACGGCGAATGGTTTGAGGCGTTGAGAATCACATTGTAGCTCGGTGCGTCGCCCGCCGCTTCGAGGCCATCGAGAATTTTTTCGTAGAGCACTTCATCCTCGCAGCCCCAGACGCTGCCGGGCACGTCGCCGTAGTCGCCGCGGCTGTAAAAATGCTCGAAGCCCTGTGCCTGCGTGAACGCGCCGATGCGCTCCCACGTCGCGGGCCCCGCATACCAGAAGTTCGTCGTGTAGCCGAGCTTCTGGAATTGCGGCGCGCTCGCCGTCGGATACGGCTCCGCAAACGATTCGGGCATGGTCGTGAGGTAGAGGTTTGCGTCAGCAAAGCCCGTCACGACGCCCGTGACGGCTGAAACCGTGCTCGCACCATTCGGCAGGAACGTCGGGCAGTAATCGCTGTCGTCCTCGGCGATGACGGAGCGCATGCCGTCAGCGATGTGGAGCCCCTGATACTTGTCGAGAAGCGGCCAGTTCGCATAGCTTTCGGAGAGGATGATGAAGACATGCGACGGCTGGCGGCTGAGTCCCGCGCCTGCCGCCTCGTGGCGCAGATATGTGTCGAGGTCGTCGCTCGTCGGTTCCATGCCGGCATGCAGCGCCGCGAGCGCGCGGATGTCTTCGACCGTGAAATCGAGGCCGTTGCAGGCGAGCATGCGGTTTTGCAGCACGTAGCCGCGATGGACGGCCTGATAGCTATCGAGGATGGCTTCGTTGAGGAAGTCGTCCTTCGTGACGCCCGCGTTCTCCCAGTCGACGCCCGTCTCCCAGCCAAGACTGCCGCCAAAGACGGAGAGAAGCCCCACGACATAGCAGACGCCGAGCGTGCATGCCCGCACAGCCCAGCGCACGGGCCAGGGAAACTGAGAAATAAACGTCAGCCGCGGCCCCTGCCAGCGCAGGATGAAGGCCACCGCCACTTTCCAGAGCACGAATGCCATCGCGCATGCGACGACCATTCGCACGGGCAGGTAGAATTCCTGCACGAGCGACCAGAACAGCGCAACTATGTCGTCATTCGCAGCATTGAACATGAGCTGGTTGAAGTTCGCATGGAACTGCCGGTAGTACGGAAAGCTCGCAACGTAGAGAATCGACGTCACGAGCAGCTCGGCGCCAAGCACGATTTTCCAGCAAACGTTTTCAACGCGTGGCAGGACGTAGTGCAAGAGCATGCCCGGCACGAGGGCGATGGCCGTCAGCACACCTGCCGTCTGGCACGACAGCCGCCCGCCGCGCACGACGGCCGCCCAGATGTCGGCCGCCTCCGTGCCCGCGCCCATGTATTCTTTCATCCACCAGAGGAAGAAAAGACGACAAAAGAAAAGGACTGCCAGGTAGAAAACCCATACCTTCAGTCCTTTCCCCAGGAGCTCGTCGAATCTTTCCCAGGCGAAAAACGCCTGCTGCCTCATGGCAGGATGATCTCGACGCCGTAATCCTCGGCAGCTTCACAGATGTCATCGGCGGGCTTGGAGTCCGTGATGAGGCCGGAGAGCGTGTCGAGGCTCGTGTAGTTGTAGTTGCCGTCGTTCGAGAGCTTGCGGGCCTCGGCAACGACGTAGGCGCGCTTCGACACGCGCACGATGGCGGCCTTGTTGATGCCGTCCTCGATGTCGTACGTCGAGACGCTGTTCTCCTTCACATCGACACCGACAGCGCCGACGAAAGCGATGTCCGGCTTCAGCTTCGAGATGAAGTCGAGCGTCATGCCGCCCCAGAAGCCGTCGCGGCTCTTGTTGATCTTGCCGCCCGCGAAGACGAGGCGGATTTTCGGGTTGCGCGCAAGCACGACGAGGATGTCGATCATGTTCGTCACGACCGTCATCTCGCGATCCGTCTTGACGAGGAGCTCGGCAATCGCGAGGTTGCTCGTCGAAATGTCGAGGAAGACCATGTCCTTGTCATGGATGAGCTTGACCGCGGCCTGCGCGATGCGGCGTTTTGCCTCGACGTCCGTGTTGCGGTGCTTGCTGACCTCCAGCATGTGGAGAACCGCCGTACGTACGCTTGAGCTTGCCCTGCTTCTCGAGAGCGCCGAGGTCTTTTCGAATGCAGTCTTCCGTGACCTTGAACATCTCGGAAAGATCCTTGACGCGCACCTTGCCGTCACGCGCTAAGAGATTCAGGATGGCCTCCTGCCGTTCTTCCAAAAACATCTTGTTATCACTCCTGTTTCAAATGCTGAGAATTTTTTTGGCCGAGTTATTGATTACTCTTACTTTTAGTTCATTGTACAAGATGAAATCCGATTTTTCAAGACCCCAAGATAAAATTTTTTGTGAAAATCGCACAAATCTCTTGACACTCACACATGAGGCTCTCGTCTGGCTGGTCGCTTCCGCCCAGCTTCGAAGCGCGCACGGGCGCGGTCGCGCAGACGCAGGCTCCTTTTGAGCAGCATCTCATAGACCGGCTGGCCGCCCGTGAGGTCGGAGACGAGGTACGCCGTCATCGAGACGAGGATGAGCGGCAGCATGTGGGCAAACGAGCCCGTCATCTCCATGATCAGCACCGTGCCCGTGATGGGCGACTTCACGACGCAGGCAAAATACGCCGCCATGCCGAAGACCATGCAATCAACCGCGAGCCCTTCGGGCAGCACGCCCGCAAACGCCGCAAGCTTCGCGAAAATCGCACCGGCCAGCGCCCCCAAGACGAGCATCGGGAGAAAGATGCCGCCGGGCACGCCGGAACCGAAGCAGACCATCAGGAAGCAGAATTTCGCCGCGAACAAGATGCAGAGCATCACGAGGCCGTAATCCTGCACGACGAGGCTGTCGACGAGCGGCGAACCGCCGCCCAAAACCTGCGGCAGCGTGAAGCCGAACGCGATGGAGAGGAAGAGCGGCACCATCGGCTTCGACCACGCCGGGAGCTTCACGCGCGCAAACGTATCGAGCGAGAACGTCAGCGAATGATTGAACGCAAGCGAGACCGCACCGACGAAGAGGCCGAGGAGAATCAGCAGGAAATAGAAGCTCCCCGTCGCGACGACGGGCACATCGCCCATGTGGAAGACGGGCGCGAGGCCGAAGAACTGCTGCGTCACGGTCGTCGCCGTCACGCAGGCCGCGACGGCCCCCATGAGCACGAGCGGCGAAAAATCCTTCGTGAGCTCTTCGAGGCAGAAAATCACGCCCGCGAGCGGCGCATTGAACGCCGCCGCAAGGCCCGCGCCCGCGCCCGCCGTCAGCAGGTAGCGGTCTTCCCCTGGCGCGCGCCGCGCCAGCCGCCCGACGCCCTGCCCGAGGCACGCACCGAGCTGCACGCTCGGACCCTCGCGGCCAAGCGAGAGTCCCGCGCCGATGCCGAGCACGGCGCCGACGAACTTCCACGCCAGCACGCGCGCCCAGTTCATCTGCATCTCGCCCGCGAGGATGCCCTCGATCTGCGGGATGCCCGACCCCGACGTCATCGGCTCATGGCGCACGATGCGGTAGAGGATACGAGCTATACACAAAAGCAGCTCGAAGAGGACTTCGATGAGAAGATAGCTGATCTTGTTGACGGTGTAACAAAACTCGGAAACATCTCATATGACTCTACAGAAAAAGCTCAGGCCGAGAACTTCCGCAAGATGTT
>ONJV01000234.1 GCA_900318215.1 uncultured Veillonellaceae bacterium | reverse complement strand
GGATTTCGGCGATCTCTTCTGCTGTAAAGAGGCCGACGGGGGATTCTTTTTCCATGACGGTCTGGAGCAGGCGGTTCTGTTCTTCCTGGTCGTCGGTCGGCATACGCTGGGGGTCGCTCGCAGCGCGCGTCAGCGTGATGGCTTTCTGCTGCGCTTCGGCATAGGCCTTCGTCTTCTGGACGATGGAAGCCGTGAGGTCATAAAAGTTGTCATGGAGTTCGAGCGGCGGGGCGCTGTCGGCGATACGAGCCGTCAGCGCCTTTTCGTCTTCCTCGAGCTGCTTGAGGCGCACATAGGCCGTCTGGATACTGATGTTGTCCTCCTTGAAGTCTTCGAGAATCTGGTGATACCAGCGCCAGTTGTGGTCGAGGTCTTTGACATCTTTCTGGTAGCCCGCGTACCATGTCGCGAAAATCTGCTGCTGCTGGAGAATGTCGTATTTCTGCTCCTCCGTCATGGCCTCGGTCTGCGATGTGCGTGGGAAAAAGATGTAGCAGAGGACGCCGAGCGCGGCGAGCGTGACGCAGAAGCAGGCGTAGATGCGCTTGTTCGGCAGATAGCGGTACAAGAGAATCAGCAGCACGACGAGGATGGCTGCGAGGAGATAGAGGATCATAGGGGTTCCTTCCTTTGAATTGTCGTCATTTCTGATGCTATTTTATCACATTTCTTGAATCGATGCAGGGAAACGGCTATAATGGAGGAAATTCGTTGCATTTAGAAATCAAAGGATGTGTTTTTCCATGAAGAAGCGTTCGTTCCGTACCTTCTGGCACTTGTTCCGCGGGTACTGGAACTCGGAGCATAAATGGCGGGCGCGGGGGCTCCTGGCATTCGTCATCGGGTTGAATTTCGCGTCGGTGTATCTGCTCGTGCGCATCAACAGCTGGTACAATGAGTTTTACAATGCATTGCAGCAGTATGCGCAGGAGAGCTTCTGGCCGCTCGTCGGCGAGTTCACAGCGCTCGCGTTCCTCTACATCATCATTGCGGTCTATGCAATCTACCTGCGGCAGATGCTCCAGATCCGCTGGCGGACGTGGATGACGGACCGGTATCTCGCAGGCTGGATGCAGCATCAGGTCTACTACCGCCTGCAGGTGCTCGGCAGCGACACGGACAACCCGGATCAGCGTATCAGCGAGGACATCAATCAGTTCGTCTCGCTGACGCTCCAGCTGCTGCTGGGCTTCCTCAAGCAATTGACGACGCTCGGCGCATTCGGCGTCGTGCTCTGGAATCTTTCGGGTGCATTCACGGTGCCGCTCGGCAGTCATGAGTTCGTCATCTACGGCTACATGTTCTGGTTCTCGCTCATCTATTCCATTCTCGGCACGGTCGGCGCGCATCTCGTTGGACGTCGTCTGATCGGGCTGAATTTCGACCAGCAGCGCTATGAGGCAGATTTCCGTTTCAATATGATGCGCGTGCGCGAGAACAGCGAGAGCGTGGCGTTTTATCGCGGCGAGGATGCCGAGAACGTCGGCTTCAAGGAGCGGTTTGCGCGTGTGATTTCGAATTATTGGCAGCTCATGCGTCAGACGAAGCTCTTGAATTTCTATGTCAACGGCTATGCGCAGCTCGCGATTATCGTGCCGCTTGTGCTCGCGGCGCCGCGCTATTTCGGCGGTGAGATGGCACTCGGCGGCCTCATGCAGACGGTCAGCGCGTTTGGCCGCGTGCAGGATGCGCTGTCGTACTTCGTCGAGTCGTATGACACCATCGCGCAGCTTGCGGCGGTCATCCGCCGTCTCTCGACGTTCACGGAGCACATGGAGCAGGCGCAGGCGCTCGAAGACGGTGTTGCGCACGAGCAGAGCACAGCAGGCGAGAGCGCACTGGCGCTCGCGGGGCTCGATGTGGCGCTCCCGGACGGCCGCCAGCTCATGCAGGATTGCACGGTGACGCTGCCTGCGGGCAGCAGTGTGCTCGTGACGGGCGCGTCGGGCACGGGCAAGAGCACGCTTCTGCGCACGCTCGCAGGCATCTGGCCGTATGGCAGCGGACAGGTGACAATCGGGCAGGGGAGCCGTGCGCTCTTCCTGCCGCAGCGGCCGTATCTGCCGCTCGGCAGCCTGCGGCGCGCGCTTGCGTATCCGCGGACGGCTGCAGGCACGGACGAGGAGCTCGTGACGGCGTTGCGCGATGTTGGTCTTGAGAGGCTCGTCGGCGACCTTGACCGCATCGACGACTGGAGCCGCATCCTCTCGCTCGGCGAGCAGCAGCGTCTCGCGTTCGCGCGCGTGCTGCTTGTGAAGCCGCAGTGGGTCTTCCTCGACGAGGCGACGAGCGCACTCGACGAGCCGCGCGAGCAGGAGATGTACGAACTCCTGAAGAAGCGCCTGCCGGGCCTCAGCATCGTCAGCGTCGGCCACCGCTCGACGCTGTTTGCCCAGCATGAAGAGGAACTTCATCTGACGGGCGACGGCAGCTGGACGCTTCAGCCGATTGGCGGCTGATTTCTATCGTTATTCCCAGCTGAGAATCTTCGCGACTTTCCCTTTGAGGAAGGCCGCGATTTTTTTTGCGCCGGCCTGCGTCGGATGCGTGCCGTCGAAGGCATAGTCATCATCTGTGAGCAGCGGCCCGTCATCGTTGAGCGCGATATAGTGAACGCCAGTGTCGCCTTTTTGACGCATGCGGCCGACGGCAGATGCAATCCACGGGCCGGACGTGCGGCCGATGGCATAGGGGACGGGCTCGGTGCAGATGATCGGCGTCTCGGGATTGAGGTGGCGGATGGTCTTGAGCAGATGCACATAGGCGTTCGTGAATTCTTCTTCGGTTGGTTGGCGGTGCGGGTCGGTGAAGTCATTCGTGCCGAGTGCGACGATGATGGCATCGACGGGGAACTCCTTCGTCTGCCAGTTCAGATTATGGCGGTTGCGCTTCGCATAATAGAACGTCCAGGGATAATGGTCGGCCGCATGCACCTGATGGCCGGGCCAGGGCTCGGCGTAGTTGTGCAGGACGCCTTCGCCGGATTTCGCGATGACGCTGAATTCAGCATCGAGCATGCGCGCGAGCTGCGGCGCGAACGACTGGTTGCCGTCCTCGACGTCGTAGTAGTCCTGTCCCTGATAATGGCGTCCTTCCTCGACGCCATCATTCTTCGCGCCCGCCGCGATGGAGTCGCCGACGAACTCGATGGCGCGCGGATGATGTTCCTCGGTCGGCAGGATGGCCGCATCATCATCGACCGTGAAGCCGCGAAGCGTGCTGATGCCGGAACGCGCTTCCGTCGAGCGCACGAGCGTGACGCTGTGCGTGCCGGGCGCAAGGTTTTCTGCGAGCACGGTGCCGGGGCCCTGCGGGCGCAGGCGCCTCCACGGGCTGTCGTCAATCGAGACGCGCCACCATTCATTCGGGCTTGTGAGGTCGGCGGCGAGGCGCGTGCCCGTGAAGCGGGCGCGCAGGTAGACGGCACCTTGTCCGGCGCGGCAGAGCTCTTTCGCGCGCTGGACATCCCAGCGGCCATAGTAAGAAATGGCAGGTGATGTCGCGGGAACGAACGCGGCATCGGCCGCGGGCGTGAGGCAGAACAGCCCGAGCGACAGCGCGGCCGCGCGCACGAGCAGGCGGGAGCGGCGGTGGAAGTTCA